>JAOASV010000015.1 GCA_030158535.1 Sediminibacterium sp. | reverse complement strand
TATAACCTGGATTGGCGGATAATCTCCATTATTTTGCCGTTTACCGATAAAAAACAGCCGTTTTTAGCCGTTTTCAAAACTTTACCCCCAAAAAATTGTCATATTACCGCTTGTCCATTGGATTTATTGGATTCAATTAATTGATGGACCTTTGCATAAATAATTATAAATTAATAAGATGCGTAAAATAATAGTACTAATAACATTATTCGTTGGAATCTGCTTAAATAGCCTTCTAGCGCAATATCCTGGCGCTAGAACTGGCGGCATGCCTAGTGGTGCCCAAACAAATATTGGACATTTTTACGGTAAAATTGTTGACAGCAAAACCAATAAGGCCCTCGATGCAATGACAGTCCAATTAACTGGCAATAAGTTTGATACAATAACTAAAAAAATGAAAGAAGTGGTATTGAGCACACAAATCACCAAAGCAAATGGCGATTTTAGCTTCGAAAACCTTTCATTATTTGGCAATTACAAACTAAAGGTTTCTGGCCTAGGTTTTAAAACCTTCGACCAAACCATCAGCTTTGGTATTAAAATGCCTCAACCAGGAGCAGCTCCAAATATGCAGCAAATGATGGGGATGGCAGATAAAGATTTAGGCAATATCAAAATCACTGCCGATGCTACAGACCTTGGTAACGTAACGGTTACTTCTTCAAGCAAGCCACAATTTGAAATGGGTATTGACCGTAAAATATTTAACGTCGATAAAAATTTAGTGAGCACCGGACAGTCTGCAACAGAAATCATGAAAAACATTCCTTCTGTAAACGTAGACATAGACGGTAACGTAACCTTGAGAAACGCGGCGCCAACTATTTTTGTAGATGGCAGACCCACTACATTAACACTGGATCAAATTCCTTCAGATATCATTGATCGTGTAGAATTGATAACCAATCCATCTGCTAAATTTGATGCATCAGGTGGTAATGGCGGCATCATTAATATCGTATTAAAAAAGAATAAAAAAGTTGGCTATAATGGCGGCTTAAGAACAGGTATCGATTCACGTGCTAAAGTAAATTTAGGTGCTGATTTGAATGTTAGACAAGGTAAAATCAATGCATTTTTATCGGCTAACTTAAACCAGTTTAAATCCATTAGTAATAGTTCAACCATAAGAGATAACTTCTTTTCAACTGCGAGCTCTATAAGCAATACTGCAAAATCAATTAACGAAGGCGGGTTTAGTTTCATGAGAGGTGGTTTCGATTATTTTATTGACAACAGAAACACTTTATCATTTGCCGGCAATTACAATACCGGAAATTTTGATTCTGAAAATGATCAAAAAGCAGATTCTACCATTAAAGGTATTTACACTTCTTATAATCAAATTTTGAGTGGCAATGCTTCTACCTCTAATAGTTTTGGCGGACAAATGAGTTTCAAACACAACTATGCAAAAAATGGCGAAAGTTTATCTGCGGATGTAAACTATAACGAAAGAAACAGCAATAACACTTCAAACGTTAATACACAAACCTACTTCATCAACAATACCCTTAAAGGATTCCCATTACTTCAACAAACCATTGGTTCTGGGAATTCAAGCAATATCACTGGTCAATTGGATTACGAGAATCCTATTACCGATGACAGTAAACTTGAAATGGGATTAAGAGGAACTGTTCGTTTAAACGAGTCGATATCAAATCAATTTAGATACAATCCTGTTACTGCAAAATATGATATGATTTCTAGAATCAGTAATAGTTTTAAATCCAATGATCAGGTATATGCGGCTTATGCAACGTATACGTTTAGGGTTAAAAAAATAAGCTACCAATTAGGGCTACGTGCAGAGAGTTCAAATTATACCGGAACGCTTTTAACTGCTGCAGGTAAAGACTCTGCTAGCTTTAAAGTACAGTATCCTTTAAGCTTAATCCCTACTGCGTTTTTAACGTACAAACTTTCTGATAAAGAAGATTTACAGTTCAACTATGCTCGCCGTATTAATAGACCTAACTTCTGGCAGTTAATTCCTTATCCAGATTTTTCTGATCCTCAAAATATCAGCGTTGGTGACCCAGGCATTAGACCAGAATTTACCAACTCATTTGAGTTTTCATATAACAACGCGTACAAAAAAGGCGCTAATTTTTTAGCAACTGCTTTTTTCAAATACAGCACTGACCTTATTACAAGGTATGTATACACAGGCAAAAACGAATTGAACCCATTAGATACCATGCCAGTGTATTACAGTTCTTATATCAATGCCGATAACAGTATCATTTACGGCTTAGAGTTAAGCAACAAAATGCCCGTAACAAAATGGTGGGATTTAACTTTAAGTGGTAACTTATTTAGTTCTCAAATTAACGCAACAATACCTGGTCAAAACATAAGCAATGATGCCAGGGTTAGCTGGTTTGCGAAAATGAACAGTAGTTTTAAATTAAACAAATCACTTTCTATTCAATTAAGCGGTGACTACCAAGCTAAAACTATCCTTTCTCCAAACGTTGGAGGTGGTGGTGGACGTGGCGGTGGCGGCGGTGGATGGGGTGGAATGTTTGGCGGCGGTGCTCAAACATCAGCACAAGGTTTTAATTTTCCACGTTACGGTCTTGATTTAGCCATTAGAAAAGAGTGGACATGGAAAAATGGCAAGAGCGGATCTTTAACCATTAGCATGAATGACTTTTTAAGAACTCAGTTATTTAAATCATATTCTGAAAGTAATTTCTTTACCCAAACAAGTGAGCGCAGAAGAGACCCGCAAGTATTAAGGGTGAATTTCAATTACCGTTTCGGTAAATTTGATGCTGCGCTTTTCAAACGCAAAAACACCAAAGCAGATCAAAGCGGTGGCGGAATGGATATGATGCAATAAAAATATTTGATTTCCGATGTTAGCGGTTCTTACCCGTTAACATCGGAACAAAAGAAAAGATATCAAAAGACTCTTCGGTAATTTCACCGCTACTGTCTTTACTAATTCGGATCATTCTTTGTTGATCCCCATCTCCCTCATTTACTGGCAACACCATAATGCCGCCTGGTTTTAATTGTTCCACTAATTTAGGCGGAATATAAGGCGCAGCTGCTGTAATGATAATTTTATCAAAGGGCGCATAGGTTGGGAGTCCTTCAAACCCATCACCATAGAAAAATTTAATGGTCGGATACTTGGCTTTAAAGACATAGTCTTTGTGCAAGTCATATAATTTTTTTTGACGCTCGATGGTATAAACCCTGGCCCCCATTTCTGCCAAAATAGTTGCTTGATATACGCTCCCCGTTCCAATCTCTAACACTTTATCTGACTTATTAATTTGAAGTAACTGAGTTTGATACGCCACCGTGTGAGGGTGTGAAATTGTTTGCCCTTCACCTATTGGGAAAGCGCGGTCTTCATAAGCATGCGTAACAAATGCCGAATCTAAAAAATAATGTCTAGGCACTGCGTTGATCGCCGTTAATACAGATTCATCGGTGATGCCTTTTTCACGAAGCAAATCCACCATTTGTTTACGAAGTCCCTTATGTACGTGTTTGTCTTCTAGTTTTTGCTGCATGATAAACCCTATGCCAAAGACATGTCTTTAATAATTCGTTGAATTTTTTGATCTAATCCTGCAAAAGTATCGTCGTAGGCTTCTTTTGAGGCAAGTGTCGTGTGCACGCTAAAATAAAATTTTATTTTAGGCTCTGTACCAGATGGCCTTGCAGAAATCTTACTTCCATCGGCGGTCATAAATTGAAGCACATTGCTTTTTGGCAATTGCAACTTCCAAGTTTCGCCACTTAAAAAATTTTTACCGGTTTGCATTTCGTAGTCCAACATTTCTACCACTTCAGATCCATCAATAGCTTTTGGCGTATTGGTGCGGAAGCCCTCCATCATGGCTGCAATTTCTTTTTGCCCATTCATACCCTTTTTGGTAATACTAATGAGTTGCTCATAATAAAAACCATATTGCATGTATAGCTCTATCATTTTATCAAATAGGCTTCTTCCTTTTGCTTTTTCATAAGCAGCCATTTCACATAGTAAAGCAACTGCACTAACCGCGTCTTTGTCTCTGATTTCATTACCAATCATGAGACCAAAACTTTCTTCACCACCAATTACATAGTTTTCGTTGGCTTCTTTTTCTTTGATAAGCTCGGCTATCCATTTAAATCCAGTCAGCACATTGTAACATGCTACCCCATTTTGTTTGGCAACCTCGTTAATCATAGCAGTTGTAACAATCGTAGAAATAACCATGTCATTGGGTTTTGCAATACCCTTTGCCTTACGAGCTTCTATGAGGTATGCAAACGCTAGAACAGCTGTTTGATTGCCATTCATAAGTACCCATTCACCCTTATGATTTTTAACGCCAATACCTACCCTGTCAGCGTCTGGG
>JAOASV010000014.1 GCA_030158535.1 Sediminibacterium sp. | reverse complement strand
GTTTAAAAGTGGGCGATATTGTACTTATCAAAAACGGCGAAACGGTACCCATGGATTGTAAAATTTTATGGGGAGAAGCAAGCATTAATGAAGCCATTATATCTGGTGAGAGTGTACCTGTTATTAAAAAAATGAATGACCTGCTTATTGGTGGTAGCATGGTGGAATCGGGTACGATCAAAGCATATATTACAGCTGTTGGAGAAAGCACAGTTCTCGCTAATATTTTGAATCTTGTAAAACAGGCGCAAACAGAAAAGCCTCCCGTTCAACAACTCGCCGATAAAATTAGCGCCATATTTGTGCCTACTGTTATTGGTATTGCATTACTTACCATTATAGGCAATTATTTTTTTGCTTCCCTTCCTTTTAGTAGTTCCTTACTAAGAGGCATTGCCGTACTTGTTATTTCATGTCCATGTGCCATGGGCCTCGCAACACCTGCAGCCATTGCTGTTGGGCTTGGTAGAGCTGCCCGTAATGGTGTGCTGTTTAAAAATGCAAGAAGCTTAGAAATTTTTAAAAGTATTAAGCAGGTAGTGTTTGATAAAACCGGAACGCTGACTACTGGAAAATTTACCGTTACTAATTTTACCTTGTCTCCTACGGCAACAATTGACGAAAACACTTTTAAGCAAATTGCTTTTTCACTAGAAAAATATGCCAACCATCCTATTGCAAATGCTATAGCTGCTGCGTGGAAAACAAAAGAAGATATCCGCTGGCAAAAAATTGAAGAGCAAAAAGGACTTGGCATGTTTGCCACCGATAAAGAAGGTAATACCTACATTGCTGGATCCTTTAAAGTGGCTACACAACATACCACAGACCATAGCCACAATGTATACGTTTTAAAAAACAATATTTTATTAGGCTATATAGATGTGGCGGATGAAATTAGACCAGAGGCTAAAGAAGTAATCGCAACACTCAAACGCATGGGGCTTCAACCCATTTTATTAAGTGGCGATAAAAAAGAAAAATGTGCAACCGTTGCAAATGAATTAGGCATCACTGAATTTTATTATGAGCAAACGCCCGCTAATAAACTAGACAAAATTGGAAGCTTAACCCTCCAAGCCCCTACTGTTATGGTAGGCGACGGCATCAATGATGCACCAGCGCTTGCAAAAGCCACTGTTGGCGTATCATTAAGTGAGGCTTCCCAAATAGCTATGCAAAGTGCGCAAGTTGTACTCATGAACCATGGCATTAAAAATTTACCACTTGCTTTAGGACTAGGCAAACACACATACCTCACCATCAAAGAAAATTTATTTTGGGCCTTTGCCTACAATATTGTTGCCATACCGGTAGCTGCTTTTGGTTATTTAAATCCAACATTTGGCGCACTTGTAATGGGCCTTAGTGACGTAGTACTTGCTATCAATTCTATCAGACTCAACTTTAAAAGAGTAACACGTTAAGCGCCGCATGTCAACACCATTACAAATACTAAAAAAATATTGGGGGCATGAACAGTTTAGGCCATTACAAGCGGATATTATTGATGCGGTAGTTGCACAAAAAGACGTGTTGGCATTATTACCCACTGGAGGTGGCAAATCCATTTGTTTTCAGGTACCAGCACTTATGCAAGATGGCATGTGTCTAGTGATTAGTCCGCTCATTGCACTCATGCAAGACCAGGTAAACAACCTACAAGAAAAAGGCATTGAAGCGGCCGTCATCCATAGTGGTATGCCTTTTGGAGCTGTAAAAGAAACGCTTCAGGCATGCACAAGCGGTGCTTATAAATTTTTATACCTCTCTCCAGAGCGTATCGAATCTCATTTATTTAAAGAATATTTACCCGCACTAGATATTACACTTATTGCAGTAGATGAAGCCCATTGTATAGCACAGTGGGGTTACGATTTTAGACCGCCCTATTTGCGCATTGCGAATCTAAGAAAAGAACTACCGGGAATACCCGTTATCGCATTAACTGCATCAGCTACTAAAGAGGTAGAAACAGATATCATAGATAAATTAGCCTTTAAGCACTATACGATTTTTAGGCAGCCTTATAAACGTCCCGCGCTTTCCTATAGTTATTTTGAAGTAGAGAGTAAAATTAATAAGACGCTCGACATTATTAATAATGTAAAAGGGGGCGGCATCGTTTATTGCAACACTAGAAAGCAAACAAAAGATATTGCCGAATTATTACAACTTCAAAAAGTGAGTGCTGATTATTATCATGCTGGACTTAGTGCAGAAGAGCGGCAGGAAAAACAAAAAAAATGGATGATTGGTGAAACACGCATCATGGTGTGTACATCTGCATTTGGTATGGGCATCGATAAAGATGATGTTAGAACTGTTATTCATTACGACATGCCCGACTGCCTCGAAAATTATTACCAAGAAGCAGGCAGGGCTGGTAGGGATGGTAAAAAAGCCTACGCAGTTTTACTGGCTACAAGTACTGATATTAGCAAGGCCCAAAAGCTACATGAGACAAGGTTTCCAGCCATTGATGTGATTAAAAATATTTATCAATCCATTGCTAATTATTTGCAATTACCCGTTGGTGTTGGCGAAGGTGGTTACTATGATTTTAATGTACTAGAATTTTGCAACAATTTTAATTTGGATCCTACACTCGTAACACAAACGCTGAAGGTGTTAGAACAAGAAGGGCATATTCAGTTTTCAGAAAATATATTTTTGCCTACGCAGGTATGTTTTACCTGTTCCAAAGAAAGTTTAGAAAATTTCGAACAGGCTTACCCCGTATTTGAACCCCTTATTAAAGCGCTATTACGAAGTTACCAAGGCATTTTTGATAACCGGATTTCGGTATTTGAAAAAAGAATGGCTGGCATTTGTAAACTAGATATTCAAACTGTTCAAAAGCAACTTCAACAATTAGCGGCCATGGGCATCATCGAATATTTGCCTCAAAAAGAAACACCACAAATCCATTTTTTAGTAAATCGCGCGCCTGCTGCTTTTTTACACATAGATAAAGACCAGTACTTCAAAAGAAAAGAAGCTTTTACCACACGGATGAATACCCTTATTCGTTTTGCCACAAGTCCGGGCTGCTGCCGCAGTGTATTTATTGGCAATTATTTTAGAGACGCCGATAAAGAACCTTGCGGTATTTGCGATTACTGCCTCGGACATAAAAAAAATAAAATAGACGCCGATACATTTACCGGCATAGAACAGCGGCTGTTTGCATTATTATCTACATCTCCTTCCCCCATAGATTCCATTTTTGAAGCGCTGGGTAAAGAAAACAAAGAGAAAATCTGGGAGGTCATGCAGTTTTTAGAATCCGAAAACAGATTGATACTGAACGAAGATGGTACTATACAACAGGTTTAGCGCTGTTTTAACAAAATATTGGACGTTCAACTGCATCAACACTTATTAATTTATCTTTATTTCACATAAAATAGTATCCCATGGAAGAAGCAAAAAAATACAAGATTTTACTTTGTGAAGATGACACCAACCTAGGCATGGTTTTAAAAAACTATCTAGAACTCACAGACTATGATGTTACACTTGAGCGCGATGGCCGTTTGGGATTGGCCGCTTTTCAGCGTGAAAAATTTGACATTTGTTTGTTAGATGTGATGATGCCCAATATGGACGGGTTTACGCTAGCCGAAGCAATCAGAGATGTAGATCCTGATATGCCATTATTCTTTTTAAGTGCTAAAACCATGAAAGAAGATATTATTCAGGGCTATAAGCTTGGTGCTGACGATTATATTACAAAGCCTTTTGATAGTGAAGTATTGCTATTAAAAATTAAAGCGATTTTAAAGCGTAGCGAAGAAGAAAATAAAATCAGTGATAATATTGAATTTGATTTAGGTGGCTATCATTTTAATCCAAGACTTCGTGAATTAAAAATTGGCGCTACGGTTCATGTGTTATCGCCTAAAGAAAATGAACTCCTTAAAATGTTGGCAGAACATAAAAATGATTTACTTCCAAGAGAAAGAGCACTCAAAAAGATTTGGGGCAGCGACACTTATTTTAACGGAAGAAGTATGGATGTGTACATTGCCAAATTACGCAAGTACCTAAAAGAAGATACAAAAATTGAAATCGTTAACATTCATGGTAACGGATTTAGACTAGTAGCTCCTTAGTAATCTCTACTCAGAAAATAAATTGGGCTTAGATGATAAGCCTGCTAAACGGCCAAGGTGTGTATACGCTTTGGCCGTTACTTCTCTACCCCTAGGCGTGCGTTGCAAAAATCCTTCTTGAATTAAAAAAGGCTCATACACTTCTTCAAGTGTGCCCGCTTCTTCACCAACTGCGGTAGCTATTGTTGTTAAGCCTACAGGGCCGCCCTTAAATTTATCAATAATAGTAAGCAAAATGCGGTTATCCATTTCGTCTAAACC
>JAOASV010000013.1 GCA_030158535.1 Sediminibacterium sp. | reverse complement strand
GCAGAGGTCAATGGCGGCGCTACCTAGCCTACGCACGGGTATGCCATTTCTAATTAATTTTTCAAAAACCTGTAATGGACCGTTTGGCGTATCTAAATACGTATACGGAAAGCCTGTTACAAGACAAGATTCTATCACTTTTGTTTTTTTACTAACGCTTATTTTTTTGTCGTTTACAAAAGCACCTTTTCCTTTTTCGGCAAAATAAAATTCGTTCATGATGGGATTGTATACCGCGCCCATAATGATTTCGCCACCTTTTTCAAGTCCCACACTTACACAACAAATAGGAATACCGTTGGCAAAATTTACCGTACCATCGATAGGGTCAATGATCCATTTGTATTCCGAAGTGGTGATAATTTCACCCGTTTCTTCACTTAAAATAAAATGATCTGGATACGCCGCTTGTATAACACCAATAATGGCCCGCTCTGCTGCATGATCTGCTTCTGTTACTAGGTTATTAACGCCTTCTTTGTGGCTAATTTCAAACGCCCCATTAAAAAACCGCTGCAACTCCTCGGCACCCGCTTTTGTAGCCGCTATCAGTGTTTCTTTTAACATAACGCAAAAGTAACGAAGATGTAGCCACTATTCAAGTTTTGTGCCATTTTGCTTTAGCTTTGTAGCATGGCCCTATTTGACCTCTCCCTATCCCCAAAAAACACAAAAAAGGAACAGGACCGTGTTTTAAAAAAATTACTCCGTCGTGCAAAAAACACGGCCTTTGGAAATACGTTTCATTTTGAAACGCTTTTAAAAAGTAAAACGCCTGCAAAAGATTTTCAAAAAGCAGTGCCTATATACAATTACAACAAAATATACAAAGAGTGGTGGCATAAAAGTATGGATGGTGCGTCTGACGTTTGTTGGCCAGGGAAAATAAAATATTACGCACTAAGTAGTGGAACCTCCGAAGCATCAAGCAAGTATATTCCGGTTACGCGCGAGTTATTATCCGGCAACAAGGCCATTATGGTGAAGCAGCTGTTAAGCCTTAGGCACTATAAAAATATTCCATACACGTCTATCGCAAAGGGCTGGCTTGCAATAGGTGGTAGCACAGAACTTCAAAAAGGAACTGGTTTTTACGCTGGCGATTTAAGTGGCATCACGGCTAAAAAATTACCTTCTTGGTTTCAACCTTTTTACAAACCCGGAAAAAAAATAGCCAAAGAAAAAGATTGGAATAAAAAATTAGAAGAGATCGTTACTGAAGCGCCTAATTGGGATATTGGTTTTTTAGTGGGTGTGCCTGCATGGATTCAGCTCTGTATCGAAATGATTGTAAAAAAATATAATCTCAAAAATATTCATGAGCTCTGGCCAAATTTGGCTTTTTTTGGACACGGTGGCGTGAGCTTTGAACCTTATAAAAAAGGGTTTGAAAAATTATTAGGAAAACCCATTACGTACATCGAAACGTATTTAGCAAGCGAAGGTTTTATTGCTTACCAAGATCATCAAAACGCAGTAGGGATGAGGCTTGTAACGGGGCAACACTTATTTTTAGAATTCGTTCCATTCAATGAAAATAATTTTGATGAAGACGGTGAAATAAAAGAAAGTGCAACTGCACTTCTTATAGATGAAGTAGAACAAGGCACCGATTACGCCGTTTTAATTAGTACCGCTGCGGGTGCATGGCGTTATTTAATTGGTGATACCGTAAAGTTTATTGATAAAGAGAATGCTCAAATCATTATTACCGGAAGAACCAAACATTTCTTGAGTTTAGTGGGTGAACATTTGAGTGTAGACAATATGAACAAGGCAGTTGAAACTGTTAGTGAAGCGTTTAATATTAGCATTCCAGAATATACCGTTACCGGTGTGCCCCATGGAAATTTATTTGCTCACAAATGGTACGTTGCCTGCAACGACGCAGTCAACGAAACCGAACTAGCCGCTGCCATAGATCAGTACCTATGTACCATCAATGATGATTATGCCACCGAACGAAAAAGCGCCTTGCAAGACGTTTCTGTAACAGTCATTAAAGAAGCAGTATTTATGGGTTTTATGGAGTCGCAAGGAAAACTGGGTGGACAACACAAGTTTCCGAGGGTATTAAAAGGTAAACAGTTGGAGGCATTTGAAAATTTCATCCGAAACAATTAAAAAATGGTAGCGCCACTATTAAAAGGTTTAGTGCTGGGGTTGATATTGAGCATTTCGGTGGGACCCATCATTTTTGCGATCATAAAACATAGCATTAATAGTGGACTCAGGGCCGGATTAACATTTGTGGCAGGGGTTTCTACCTCTGATATTTCATTGGTGCTCTTTTGTAATTTTTTTACGGGACTTTTTGCAACGGCGCTTGAACACAAAAATAAAATTGCGCTGGCGGGTAGTATTTTTTTAATTGCGCTGGGTATTTATACACTTCTATTTAAAAAAGTAAGTATCACCGAAAATGCAAATGGTGCTCATGAAAAATTAACCTGGCAAAAATATGTGGGCCTTTATTTATCGGGGTTTTTTATGAATACATTAAACCCTGGGGTGTTTTTATTTTGGTTTGCTTGGACAGCAGCAATTGTTGCAGATGCAGCAGCGGCAACCAATCCAGCCAATTACAAAGCCATTGTTTTTATAACTTGTTTGGTTTTTGTACTAGCTTCTGATATTGTTAAAGTTGTTTTATCAGAAAAACTAAGGCCTAAACTCAATACAAAAAACTTACATTTAATCAATCAAATTGCTGGCGTTATACTCATTGGATTTGGTGTGTTTCTTTTTTATGGCGCATTAAAATAAATACATGTTTGTAGCAAAATACTTGGTGGGCATATTTGCAGCAGTTTTATTTACTGTTACATCGTCTAATGCGCAATTAGGTAACACGCTGGTGCTAAAAGAAAAAGGTCGAACCATTCAAAGCTGGATTGAAAAAGATTGCATCACATTTAGATTTAGCAATACACAGTGGATTGAAGGAAAAATAAAAACCATATTAAAAGACTCTTTACTCATTAATATGTACCGTGCGCAGCAGTCTCCCACGGCGTTTGGTGGTTTTAGGGTGGATACGACCTGGCTTGGTTTTTTAAAAATAAGTATCAACGAAATTTCGGGGCTGCCACAGTCGCGGTACAAATCGGGTATGTTTACAAATGGTATACTGTTTAGGTTGGCAAGTGGAGCTTACCTGTTTTTAAATATCGCTAACAGCATAATTAAAGGATATCCACTACTCGATGCAGCTAATACTACTAGAATGCTTGTTGCTGCTGGCTTTTATGGAATTGGGACCCTTCAAAAACAAAAACACAAAGCTTATTTACCCATTGGTAAAAAATATACGGTAGCCATTTATTAGCGCGCTAAAACTTCGTCTATGGCGGCTACTGCTTTTTGATTACGCGCTTCAAAATCCCCACTAATTTCGATCCAAGGTGTTTGCTGATTAATTAAAATGTCTTTATAAATCTGAAACAGTTCTTGACGTGGTTTTTCGTCGGGGTATTCTCTTAATTCATCTTTAACCCAGGGTATATCTGGCTTGCAAAGTAAATACAAATCGTAGTGCCGCTTGTTAATTTGATCTAAAATAAAAGTAGGACAATTGCCAAATACATATTCAGACCACACTTTCATGACATACATATCGGTGTCAATAATGAGTGGTTTTATAATTCCGTTTTGACCGGTTTGTAATTGTAACGCCTCGGTATATTTTTGCTCTGCCTCTAATTGACCTTTTGCAATGATCATTAAATCATCAACCGTATACGTAGTGCCGTTTTCTAATAAATATTCCCTTGCAAATTCTGGACACCAAAGCGTGTTATAATAATCAGCTAAATACCCGCATAGTGTAGATTTACCGGTGCTTTCGGGACCTATCACTACAATTTTTTTAAGGGCTGCGTTTGTACTCATGCTGCTTGTGCTTTTTTACGCCACTCGATTAGTCCTGCAATCGCAAGTGCTAATAAAACAGCAAATTGAACACTGGTGAAAACATATCCTTTCACAAAATAAAGTGGAATCGAAAAAATATTTGTGGCAATCCAATAATACCAGCTCTCTACTTTTTTCTTGGCCATCAGCCACATGCCCGTGTACGCTGCAGCGCTTGATAAGGCGTCGGCCCAAGGAATGGCTCCCTCTGCAAAAGAAGCTTTAGCATAGTAGAGTGCAGTGTATAACACCGCATAAAATGCGGCAAAAAATAATAGCTGTTGTAAAAGTTCATTTTGTGTAGAAAACTGGATTTGCAAAACCGTTTGCTGCTGCTCATTTTTACGCGTCCACAACCACCATCCATAAACGCTCATGACCGTGTAATAAATATTGACACTCGCTTCCCCTAGTAAGTGACCTTTAAAACTTAGGTAAACAAAAATGGTAGTATTGATAAGACCCACAGGATACACGAGTACCTGCTCTTTTTTGCTAAACCATACACTTGCAATACCCGCAAGCACGGCAATAAATTCTAGTGCGGATGTTTGTAATAAACCATCTAAAAAAGATTGGTATAAACTAGCAGGGCTCATTTTATTCGGCCTCTGCAACCACTTCTTTCACTTCCGGAATCATGCGTTTCATCATGCCTTCGATACCGGCTTTTAGTGTTACCATAGAAGAAGGGCAACCACTACAACTACCTTGTAACATTAGGTTTACAACGCCATCGTTGTAGCTTTTAAATTGTATCGCTCCGCCATCCATTTCAACAGCTGGCTTCACGTAGTTTTCTAATAATTCTTTAACGCGCTTAACAATATCATCATCGTCTGCACTTACGGTGTTGGTTGCTTCTTGTTTCATTTTTGCAACCTCTTCTTCATTCACTACAACACCACCATTTTCTAAATACTCTTGTAAAAAAGTTTTGATAGTAGGGATTACATCCTGCCAATCGTCGGTGTCAGGTGTTTTTGTAAGCGTAACAAAATTAGAAGCAATAAATACCGCTTTGATAAATGGAAAACTAAACAACTCTTTTGCAAGCGGAGACGCAGCCGCAAGTGTTTCATCGGCAACGTCTAAACTTTTTCCAGGATACAATAATTTGTTTGCCACAAATTTCATGGTTTCCGGGTTGGGTGTCATCTCGGTATAAATGCTAATGATAGAGTTGCCTGTAGTAATCATGGTATCAAATTGAAGAACAAAAATAAACAAATTTATCGGGGGAGTAGCAGCTCCGCTCGATTTTTCGGATATCGAAAAAGCAGATTACTTTTTTTCGGCGGGCTTTGGTACAAAATCCAATACCACACCATTGATACAATACCTTAAACCTGTTGGTGGTGGACCATCTTCAAACACATGACCCAGGTGAGACTTACACCTGCCACACTGCACTTCTGTTCTTTTCATCCCAAGTGTATTGTCCTCTAGATAGATAATAGATGTTTTGGTTAGGGGCTCAAAAAAACTTGGCCAACCACAACCGCTATCAAATTTTGTATTGCTCTTAAATAGTGAATTTCCACAAACAGCGCAGTAGTATGTACCTGCTTCTTTAAAATCTTCAAACCTACTGGTCCAAGGTCTTTCGGTTCCTTTTTGTCTGGCCACATAAAAAACCTCTGGTGATAGTATTTTTTTCCAAGCCTCTTCTGGCACTTCAACACTTGTGGTGTCCGTTCTAGAAAAATGTGGATTGCTGTTTTTTGTAGTGTCTTCCATAGTCGTCGCTTTTTGTTGTAACGTAGATCCACTGCAGCTTTGCACGGTTATCAAGCATAATAAATAGAGGATGATCTTTTTCATATTCTGCCAGGATCTGGTGTTTAAAGGTATAACAAAGGTGCCGCAAGTTTAGTTGTATATAATGCCAAATTCGTATATTTGTTGGAAGCAAGAATCCCAATCAACATGTTTAATATTATTTTATTTGGACCTCCCGGTAGTGGCAAAGGAACGCAAAGCGAAAACCTAATTGCATCTTACGGATTAAAACACCTGTCTACCGGCGATTTATTAAGAAGTGAAATAGCCAACCAAACCCCCCTTGGACTTGAAGCCAAGCGTTTTATGGATCAGGGTCAATTGGTTCCGGATGAAGTAGTAATTGGCATGATTAGCTCGGCGCTAGATAACAATCCAGCAGCAAAAGGCTTTTTATTTGATGGATTCCCGCGTACAGAGGCCCAAAGTATTGCACTTGACAAGCTTTTAGCCCTTAAAGAAACCGAAATTAGCCTAGTACTGGCACTTGAGGTAAGTGAAGAAGAGCTGGTTAAGCGCTTATTAAATAGGGGTTTAACCTCTGGCAGGTCAGATGATACCAACGAAACGGTGATTAGAGCCCGCATTAATGAGTACGAACAAAAAACCACCGTAGTAGCCAACTACTATGCTGGATTTGATAAAGTGGTGAAAATCAAAGGAGAAGGAACGGTAGAAGAAATATTTTCATCTCTACGCAGCGAAATTGATAAAAGGTTGTCTTAGTTATATAGCTAGTCTAACCAACAGCTAACTGCTTTCCCGCCATAGTTAAAACCTAAGGCGGGATTTTTTTGTTTTTTACGCTTGGTTTTAACATTAGCTATAGTGCCCCCCGTATTTAATGGGGTACCTTTGCAGCTTGACCAAGCAACAATACATACTAGATTTGATTACAAAAGGAGCCAAATTGGGGTTGTTTTGCCTTTTTATGGCATTTTCCACGGCTACCCTAGCTGAGCCAAGCCCAAAAGAGCAGCTTTACCAAAAATTAGCACTCGAACAGCGCGGTCTTTCCAAAAAAGCATTTGACCTGGCCCTAAGGGGTTTCGAAAAACTATTGGCACACGGCAAATTAATGAACAGTGCCGTTTTATCGATTGTAGACTTTAGCCTGCCTTCCACACAAAAAAGGCTCTTTGTAATTAATGTAATTACGCAGGAATTAATTTTTTACGATTACGTAGCGCATGGAAAAAATTCAGGAGCTGCGATTGCAAAAAATTTTTCCAACAAAATAAATAGTTTAAAAAGTAGTTTGGGATTTTTTGTTACGCAAAACACCTACACTGGAAAAAATGGTTTGTCGTTGGCGCTAGATGGAAAAGAAAAAGGCATGAATGATCATGCATTAAAAAGGTCTATTGTGATACATGGTGCACCCTATGTCAATGAAAATTTTGCTGCACAAAAAACAGGGATTGGAAGAAGTTGGGGTTGCCCTGCCGTTCCAGAAAATATTACCAAGTCTTTAATTGAAACGATTAAAGAAGGTTCTTGTTTTTTTATTTATGCACCTATCTATAAAAAAGAAAGCGCCTCCTTGTAGGAAGCGCTCTCAAATATAGGATTGGGTTAGTAAAGACTACTTTTTTTCCAATAACTTAAAGAACTGATCTAACTGAGGTAATACCACAATTCTTGTTCTTCTGTTGGTTGCTCTACCTGCTGCAGTGCTATTGTCTGCGATTGGTAAGTATTGGCTACGACCCGCTGCTGTCATGCGTTTTGGATCAAGGCCATAAGATTTTTGTAAGATGCGAACAATAGAAGTTGCACGCTTAACACTCAAATCCCAGTTGTCATTTAATTCGTCAGTACTGATCGCAACATTGTCTGTGTGACCTTCTACCATGAATTCAATTTCTGGTTGTGCAGCTAAAACTTTTGCTACTTTACCTAACACAACTTTTGCGCGCTCAGTAACATCGTAGCTTCCTGTTTTAAATAATAATTTATCAGAGATGTCTACATATACAACACCTTTATCAACTTTAACATTGATGTCTTGATCTTCTAAATTTCCTAAAGCACCTTTTAAGTTCATAACAAGTGCCATGTTTAAAGAATCTTTACGTGCAATAGAACCTTGTAGGTCTCTGATGTAAATATCTTTTGCACCAATATTTTCTAAAGATTTTTTAATGCTCTCTGCTTGTGCACCAGTGATAACAGATAAATCTTTTAACTGCTCCATTGCAGTGCTACTATTTTTACGCAAGTATTCTACTTGATCATTAAGGCCAGCAATTTGCTCTTCTAACGCCTTTTTTCTTGCTGTTAATTCAGCATTTGCAGATTTAGACTTGTCTAACTGTGCTTGGATAGCTTTAACTTCATCTTGAAGGGCACGGTATTTTTCTTGCATGTCTAAGTAAGAACCACTTAGTTGAACATACTTAGCTTCACTTTCTTTAAACTTCTTTGTGCTCACACAAGAAACCAGCAATGCTGAAGCGCCGATTACTGTAAATAGTTGTTTTAGTTTCATAACAGTATAAATTATTGATAGTTAGTCGATGTATAAACGCTTGTTTTGATAAAAAATTGTGCGTTTTAATGGGATTTACGATACAAAAATAACCTTTTTCTCCTCCTGAAGCCATAGATCGTAGTTATTTCCATAATACGATTCTATCGATTTTCGCTTAATTTTTAACGTGGGCGTTAGAAGACCATTGGGAATACTCCACTCTTCTTTACAAATAACCATTTTAGAAAGTCGTTCATGGTGGTCTAGTGTGTGGTTGACTTGATCTAAAAATCCACTTAGGTCCTCTTCTAAACCAGAAGCTGATTCCGTCGTTTGCGCTAGGGTACATAGCACAAATGCAGATGTCATACCAGATCCTACCACACAAGCCTGACTAATAAGCGGGTGCTCGAGTAGTTTGGTTTCGATTGGGGCAGGCATAATATATTTACCCTTACTGGTTTTAAACTGGTCTTTGATACGGCCAGTAATGGTTAAATACCCTTTTTCGTCTATGGAGCCCTCGTCGCCAGTTTTTAAGAAACCATCTTCAAAAGATTCGGCGGTTAGCTGCGGCTCTTTATAATACCCTAGCATAGAGGCTTCACTTTTTACTTGCACTTCATTTTCGGCACTAAGTCTTACCTCAACATTTTGATAGGTTTGACCCACCGTACCAAATTTATGATGCCCTGGGCGGTTGGCGTGTGATAATGCCGAGTTTTCAGTCATACCATAGGCTTCTAAAATAATGATATCGAGTTTTGCAAACCACTCTTGTAATGACACACTGATGGGAGAAGCGCCCGTAAAAATAAATTTGGCTTTAGATAGTCCTAGTTTCTTTTTTATTGCTTTTTTTATAAGAGAAGAAACAATTGGTATGCTTAATAAAGTACTTAATTTTTTTTGTGGCATTTTAGATAAAATACCTTCTTGCATTTTTTCCCAAATACGTGGAACCGCTAAAAAAACAGTGGGTTGTGTATGCACTAAATTAGCATTGAAAGAATCTAAGCTTTCTACAAAATAAATAGTGCTGCCGGTAAAAATAGCGCCACACTTTACAAGCATTTTTTCTGCCACATGACATAGTGGTAAATAAGAAAAAAATACTTCTTTTTTTATTTGAGGAATATGATTCAAAAATCTATCCACGGCAAATCCAATAGCATGAAAATTATGCATCACACCCTTAGGCTGACCCGTAGTTCCCGAAGTATATATAATGGTCGCTAGTGCCATGGAATCCTTTACTGGATTGCCTTGTACCGGTTCGTGTTGTGAAATTAAATCATCCCAGTTAAGCGTATTTTTTTCAAGATAAAAAGGGAAACCAATGGTTATTAAATGTTCGGGAACACCTTTTCGCATTTGATCTGCGCCATCTAGTTTTCCAAAAAAAATAGCTTTGGCTTCACTATGTTCTAAAATTTGCTGAATAGATTCCGCCGTCATATTTGGATACATAGGAACCGATACACAACCAGCAAATGAAATGGCTAAATCGGCCATAATCCAGTGCGCACAATTTTTACTAAGTATCGCCACCTTGTCATCTTTTCCAAGACCCATTGCATTTAATGCAGCGGCCATTTTTCTTACTTGCTGACCAGCCTGGGCCCAAGTAAAATTTTTATAACTACCCGCTACTGGTTCTGATAAAAACAATTGATCCGGTTGTGATGCTTCAAAATCACAAAACTTATCAATTAAGGTTGGGTATTTACGCGTTGTTGTTTGCATAAGTATCTATTAGATGTGACATCCCGTATTCGGGAATCTTCCCTTGTAGGGGTGCAAAAAAGTTTATTATTTTTTTGAAGTCTTCCCCTTCATTATTGGTGGTGTAAACCGGCTCGCTAAACGTCACTTCTTTTTTACCAAAATCAAGTCCTATCATTACAATGGGTACGCCCGCATTTTTGGCGATATGATAAAAGCCCGTTCTAAGCCTTTCTGTTTTTTTTCTGGTGCCTTCTGGCGAAAGAGCCAGTACAAATTTTTCGTGGCTATTAAAAAGCTGGACCACCTGATCCACCATATTGTGCTTATTAAACCTATCTACCGGAAAACCACCCGTACTTTTAAATATAAATGCAAAAGGACCCTTAAATAAAGAATCTTTACCTAGGTACTTAACGTGTTCTAAACGCCTAACACTTCTGATGGCAAGGCCAACTACAAAATCCCAGGCGCTTGTGTGAGGCGCTACAATGAGTACACACTTATCTAAATGATAGGGAAAGTTATTATGGATTTTCCATCCGGTAATCCATACATATAGTGACCAAAAAAAGCGCATAAGCAGCATCGTTGGATAACAAGATAAGAAATCTGTACTTTCTACAAAACCTTGAGTAGGTTATTTCATCTCATCTCTTATTTTTTGTAAACGAAACATTTCGTCTCGTAGGCGGGCGGCTTCTATAAAGTCCATGTCTTTGGCAGCACCCTCCATTTCTTTTTTAGCTTGTTTGATGGCTTTTTCTATTTGAGGAATGGTTGTATAAACTACTTGTTCTGCAAAAGTTTGACTCTCTGTCTTGTCGGTGTTGTGTTGTACCGCATTTGATGGATCGTATCCCTTAATGTCAAGCACCGATGTTTGTGCAAACACCTGCTCCTTACTTTTTGAAACCGTTGTGGGCGTAATGTTGTGGGCCTCATTGTAAGCAATTTGCTTGGCCCTACGACGTGCAGTTTCATCGATGGTGCGCTGCATACTCATGGTCATTTTATCGGCATAAAAAATAACGAGTCCGTTTACATTTCGCGCGGCACGACCAGCTGTTTGTGTAAGTGATTTTTCATTTCTTAAAAATCCTTCTTTATCTGCGTCTAAAATAGCTACGAGTGAAACTTCTGGTAAATCAAGTCCTTCTCTTAAAAGGTTAACGCCCACCAGTACATCAATCACACCTAATCGTAAGTCTCTTAAAATTTCAACGCGCTCAAGTGTATCCACATCGCTATGAATGTATTTGGCTTTTATATTTCGCTTGGCTAAATACTGATTCATTTCTTCGGCCATACGCTTGGTTAGTGTTGTAACAAGCACACGGTCGCCGCTAGTAATGCGTAAATCAATTTCGTGTAATAAATCGTCGATTTGATGATGGCTTGGACGCACCTGAATAGGCGGATCTAATAAGCCGGTAGGTCTTACAACCTGCTCTACCACTACGCCTCCGGTTTTTTCAAGTTCATATTCGGCGGGGGTGGCACTCACAAAAATAGTTTGGCCGATCATGTTGTCAAACTCATGAAAATTAAGCGGTCGGTTATCTATGGCACTCGGTAAACGAAATCCATAATCTACGAGTGTCATTTTTCGGGATCTATCGCCACCGTACATGCCTGCAATTTGCGGAATGGTTTGATGGCTCTCATCTATGATGCACAAAAAATCTTTAGGAAAATAATCGAGTAAACAAAAGGGTCTGGTGCCAGGTTTTCTTCTATCAAAAAAACGAGAATAGTTTTCGATACCGGAGCAATAACCTAATTCACGAATCATTTCTAAATCGTATTCTACCCTTTCTTTGATACGGTTGGCTTCTTGCTTTTTACCAACGCGCATAAAATATTCGTATTGCGCGCGCATTTCATCTTGTATTTCGTGAATCACTTCTACAATCATGTCTTTGGGCGCTAAATATAAATTCGCTGGAAAAATGGCTGCATTGTCCATCGTACCAATGCGTTTGCTGGTTTCGGTTTCAATGCTTTCTATCGATTCAATTTCGTCACCAAAAAAAGTAACGCGGTATCCAAAATCGACATAGGGTAAATTAATATCAACGGTGTCGCCTTTTACTCTAAAAGATCCACGTTTAAAATCATCTTGCGTGCGCGAATACAACGAATTAATTAGTGCGTGTAAAAATGCTTGCCTCGATACCACCTGCCCCGTATGAATGCGCACAATACCATTTTCATATTCGGTAGGATTACCCATACCATAAATACAACTCACACTCGCTACAATAATAATATCTCTACGGCCACTTAACAATTGCGCAGTTGCTTGAAGTCTTAGTTTATCAAGCTCTTCATTGATGCTTAAATCTTTTTCGATGTACACACCCGTAACAGGCATATACGCTTCGGGTTGATAATAATCGTAATAGCTTACAAAATAGCCTACGGCATTGTCTGGAAAAAACTGCTTGAACTCGCCATAGAGCTGTGCCACAAGGGTTTTGTTGTGCGTAAGCACCAGCGTAGGTCTTTGTGTATTTTGAATAACATTGGCGATGGTAAAGGTTTTACCGCTACCCGTAACCCCTAAAAGTGTTTGGTACTGCTCGTTTTCAAGCACGCCTTTCGTGAGCTGATCAATGGCAAAGGGCTGATCACCTGCTGGACTATAGGGTGCGTGAAGCGTAAATGGCATACCGTTTATTTTCTAGTAATATTATAAATAGCAACAGGTGGCGTAAGCATTTGTTCGTGATCGTTTAACATATATATTTTTCGGACCACAGACATACCCTTTACTACTTTTCCAAAAGCGGCATAGCCAAGTTTATCTTCTACATTTTCACCTCCTTCGTCGAGACCGGGTTGGTTACCAATGCAAATAAAAAATTCGGCGTTGGCTGTGCCAGGCAAATTACGCGCCAGCGATAAAACACCATCGGTGTGTTTGAGTCCCGTTTTAGAAGTGGGTTCGTGCGGAATCCCCTTCATTTCATAGAGCTTCATGTAATTGGTTTTCCAAAGACCGCCCTGTAAAATTTCAGTTTTGGGTGCGTTAGATGGCTGGTTGGTTACATTTAATACGCGGTAAAAAGAAGCGTCTTCATAAAAACCTGAATCAACGTAAGATAAAATGGCAGCGCAGGTTTGAGGCGCTTTGCTAGGGTATAATTCAGCTTCTATGATGCCATATTTGGTTTCAATTTGTATGCGCGGATTGGCATACTTTTTTTGTGTGCATGAAAAAAATAATAGCGCTGTGCAAATAGCAACAGCAGTCATTTTTTTTATGATACCAAATAAACCCATACTTCTTCGTCAGCGATTACGCCATTTTTAAAAATTGCATTTTTTCTGGTTCCTTCTAATACAAAATTATTTTTTTCTAGCACACGCGCCGATCCTTTGTTGTTACCAAAAATTTTTGCTTCGATGCGAACGATTTCTTTATTTTTTTTAATTGCTTCTAGCATTTGTGATACCGCGGCTGTTGCAATGCCTTTTCCCCAATAGTTTTCTCCAATAAAATAACCAATCTCTACCGTTTTAGCATATACGTCTTTATGCCAGGTACAGCTTATGTTTCCGGCCACCAATGTTCCAATTTCGATGGCAAAATTTGACACAGGCTTTTCTTCATTGGCATGCTTAATCCAAGCAAGTGCATCCATAACCGTGTAGGGGCTAGGAAATTCATTTCTAATACTGTTCCAAACGTTTCGATTATTGGCCACTGCGGCAAGGGCTTGGGCGTCACTGATTTTCCAGTTCCGAATATTTATTTTTTGCATCCTATTTTACAATCTTCCTGTTTAGATAATCGCTGTAATCAGGAATGGTAGCATCATAGTCGCCATGCATAAATGGAGATGTGATTACAAAATCGGCGGTGGCTCTATCACAAGCCATTGGAATATTCCATAACACACAAAGTCTTAATAATGCTTTTACATCACTATCATGTGGTTGCGCTTCCATAGGATCCCAGAAAAAAAACATCATGTCTATTTCGCCATTTGCAATCATAGCACCTATTTGCTGGTCACCTCCCATGGGTCCGCTCATTAGTTTTTTTACCGGCCTATCTATTTTTTCTTCAATAATTTTTCCGGTGGTGCCTGTTGCAATTAACTCGTGTTTAGAGAGTACCGTCCGGTTGTGTTCTACCCAGGCCATCAAGTCCGCCTTTTTATTATCATGTGCCACAAGTGCTATTCGTTTACGTGGGCCTAATTTTTTAATGTTTTTCATTGGGGTAGATATTAAAGCAGAAAGGTAGTTAATTTATTTTTTTGAACGGGTGTAAATGATGGCTAGTATTGGATGTGCAGCTATTATTAGGGCGTTCATATAAACTGGTATACCAGTGTAGCGTAATAGTATGCATAACAATATTAAATACAAGGGATACGCAAAAAGTAGCACGGCAAATAAAACGGAATCATAAAATACAGTTCCTTTTGTTTTATGTGCTACAAATGTTTTTATTATTAAATAAAGTGGCGCATGCCAAAACCAAGCGATGCCAACAACCGGAAATAAATAGATTGGGCGTTTGTATTTTTTGGTTGGTGGTTCTTTAAAGAGCGACGACATTTCCTGCATAACGTCGTTGTTAAAATTGTTTCGCTCAAGCGCACGTGTTACTGGCGAAGCATCTTTATTAAAATACAACCCTGCTGAAAATGTTTTCCCAAGCATTAAGTATATTTTTTTACCAAAATGCTTGAAACCATTATAGGTGATAACCGCTGGAAGCACTGCTGGTGTTACGCCAGTGGCTACTGCTTGTTGCAAAATTCTGGATGCGTCTTTTTTAAACGGTTGTATTTCATTTTTATTTAAACAGATGCCTTCAATAAAAATTAATAGAATTCCGTTGTTTTTTAATACTTCTACGCTCGCATCAAAACTGTTTTGATTTTTATGTAAGTGTTCTTTGCCCTCTCTTTGTCTGTAAACTGGCATCATATTAAGTGAGCGTAGTAAAAAATTATGCCAAGGCTTTGTAAACACGTCTCCTCTGGCTAAAAAAGAAACGGGGTGAGAACAGTTTGCCGCAATAACTAGCGCGTCAAAAAATGAATCTGGATGGTTGGCAACAATAAGTAAGGGACCCTTTTGATGAAGCGCCGTTTTATTGTGCACCCTAATGGACACACAAAATATTTGAAGCGCAGTTCGTATCAAAAAAAGTAAAATGCGGTAGAGCAAACCTGTTTTTTTTGTAAAATAAACAAAATAGCCGCCCCTTTATATAGGACGGCTATTTTTATTATTACTAACCCATCAAATGTGATACTTATTAAGCAAAATTTATGCTTCTGCGGCAGCAGTTCTTGCTTCTATAACCTTTGCTCTAATTTTTGCTTCAATTTCGTTGGCTAATTCTGGATTATCGTGTAAAAGTGTTTTTACAGACTCTCTACCTTGACCAAGTTTATTGGTGTCGTAACTAAACCAGCTTCCGCTTTTTTGAACAATACCAAGCTCTACACCCATGTCAATGATTTCGCCTAGTTTGCTGATACCTTCACCAAAAATGATATCAAATTCTGCAGCTCTAAATGGTGGTGCCACTTTATTTTTTACAACCTTCACTTTTACGTGGTTACCAATAGCAGCGTCGCCATCTTTAATTTGTGTCATTCTTCTAATATCTAAACGAACAGACGCATAGAATTTTAACGCATTACCACCAGTTGTTGTTTCTGGGTTACCAAACATCACACCAATTTTTTCACGTAATTGGTTGATGAAAATACACACTGTTCCTGTTTTATTAATAGTTGCAGTAAGCTTACGAAGCGCTTGGCTCATAAGTCTTGCGTGTAAGCCCATTTTAGAATCACCCATTTCACCTTCTAATTCACTTTTTGGTACAAGTGCTGCTACAGAGTCAATTACCACTACATCTAAAGCACCTGATAAAATTAAACGGTCGGCAATTTCTAATGCTTGCTCACCATAATCTGGTTGAGAAACCAGCAGACTATCAACGTCTACGCCTAATTTTTTTGCATAGGCACTATCAAAAGCGTGCTCCGCATCGATGATCGCACACATGCCGCCTTTTTTTTGCGCTTCTGCGATTACATGAATAGCAACCGTTGTTTTACCAGAAGATTCTGGACCATATATTTCAATAATTCTACCTTTTGGTAAACCACCTATTCCAAGTGCACTATCAAGTCCTATCGAACCAGTTGAAATAACTTCCATAGGTTCTTGGCTACGCTCGTTCATCATCATGACAGAGCCTTTGCCATAGTCTTTATCTATTTTGTCTATTGTTAATTTTAGCGCCTTTAATTTTTCAGTGTTACTCATATGGTTGTTTTTTACTTGTTACGTGCTAATAGATAACAAAGATAATGACCCTTTGTTAATTAAACTAATTTTTTTAGTATTTTTTAGCTAATTGGTTTAGCGGTGGGCTTTTTGTTACCAATGATTAAATGTAGAACAAGGATTTAAAAAGCCGGCCTGTATTTATGCGCAAACCTTAAACAATGTATAAATACTTGATAATCATTGTATTTTTACCAACCAATCCCATAATCTTCACCATTGTTAGAACTGCCACCCCAAAGGCTTCCATGCTTCCAGTCAAAAAATATTGCATTGATTGGACCGCTACTTCTAGGATCAAAACTTAATTTGTAGCCCATATTTTTTAATTCGTTTCTAACTTTTTCTGGGGTATTGGTATTAAGTATTAAGTTGCCTGGTTTTGGTTTTCTGTCAGCCATTTTATTTCCACCTAATGATAACCAAAGTTGATTGGAATTAATATTTGCTGCTTCTGCAGCTTGTTGAACCGTCATTCCAAATTCAACCATGTTTAAAAAAAACTGTAATAAATTTTGATCCTGTGTATCACCACCCTGCACCGCAAAAGATAAAAATGGTTTTCCATCTTTTAATGCAAGACTTGGTGTTAATGTTACGCGTGGTCTTTTTCCAGGTGCGACCACATTAAATGGATTTTGCACCGAATCTAAAACAAAAGATTGCATGCGCTGACTCATTCCAACACCCGTGTTTCCAGCAATACATGCAGGAATCCATCCACCACTTGGTGTAATTGATACTACCCATCCACTGGTATCCGCAGCTTCTACAGAGGTTGTTCCCCTCCACAAGCGGTCATTGTATAATTCATTTTCTATAGCCTCGTTTTTAGCTATTTCCGAGCCGTCATGACTTGGTAATACACCTGTTTTTCGGGTAGCTGTATCGGTATTATACAGGGCATCTCTTTGTTGTAAAAGAAGCGTAAAAGGGTTTTCCTTTCCTTCAAAAGGGTATGGATCACCAGGCGCTGTATTAGGATTGTTAAAACCAACCGGGATTTCAGCAGCTCTTTTTTTAGCGTAATCCTTACTCAGTAAGCCTTTGATAGGGATTTGATTAGAAAATAAAGGATCTCCATAATAAAAATCACGGTCTGCAAAACTTAAATTCATAGCCTGATACACCGTATGGATATACGCTGGTGAATTATAACCCATCGATTTTAGGTCATAATTTTCTAGAATATTTAAAGCCTGTAGCATACTTGGGCCCTGTGTCCAAGATTGAAGTTTATATACGTCAATGCCTTTATAATTAATTTGTAAAGGAGTTTCGATAATGGGTTTCCAATTGGCTAAATCCTGAAGTGTGATAAGACCACCTTGCTCTTTTGATCCACGAACAAATTCCTGGGCAATATCACCTTTATAAAAACGGTCATAAGCAGCATAAATAGCTTCCTTTCTAGATTTCCCTTTTTTTAGTGCTTGCTTTTCAGCGTCTACTAATTTTTGTAAAGTGGCTAGTAAATCTTTTTGAATAAATATTTCTCCAGCTTCTGGTGCTTCTCTTTTTTCTCCTAAGTGTGGCAATAAAATATTTTTACTGTAAGGCCAATCTTTAATTCTTTGTTTACCACGTTCAATACTGTTTGCAGTTTGTGCATCTATTGGATAACCTGCTGCAAGTTGCATGGCAGGTTTTAAAACTTCTTCTAAACGCATTGTTCCATACTCTGCAAGCATCATACAAAGTCCACCAGGTGTGCCAGGTGTTGTTGCTGCTAATGGACCATATTCGGGAGGATAATTCATCCCTTTGCTTTTAAAAAATTCAGGTGTTGCACCCGTAGGAGCCACGCCCATGGCGGATATAGCAATAACTTGTTTTGTTTTTGGATTGTAAATTAACGCCTGTGTTTCACCACCCCAACTAAGCACATCCCACATCGTACATGTGGCTGCTAACATAGCACAGGCAGCATCTACAGCGTTTCCACCATTGTTAAAAATAGTAGAACCAGCCGTTGCAGCAAGTGGTTTGCCAGTGATGGCCATCCAATTTTTTCCATGCAATGGAGGTTTTTGAGTAGGTTGCGTTTTTGCTGTGTAAGACAGGATTAAAAAAGCAAATACAAATTTTAATATTTTCATAGGATTGAAATTACAAGAAGCAATTGATTTTTTTGAATCTAATTTTTTTAAAAAAATGTGTGTTAATAAAGCTTGTAATAATAGATTTAATATCTTTTTATTTAAATAAACTATTACTATTACGGGTGTTAATACCTTAATAACCTTCTTATTAACATACGTATATTTTTAGTGTTCACGGGTTATACACTTTAATACACAGTTTTATAAACATATTATATAGATAGATTTTATGTTTATACACTATAATCCCTGATTTTTCTGAAGGTTATTAAATGATAAAATTTTTAGTATCCACTACTTGTATACTGTTAATTAACTGGGTGTAAAATGAGTTTATTTTAGACCTTTACCCCTTAATCCCTCTAAACCCTAGTACTTGTTCTAGTTCTGTCCACATAATTTTTGTCAAAAAGGGTGGTTTTCCACCTAAAATACTAGTTATTAACCCCTAGTTTGTGGATAGAAATAAGGCCGCAATACCTTATTTTTGCTCTCCGGTAAATTGCCGGTTATTTTATTTATTATAATTCGTTTTTATGTCTGTTATTCAAAGTATTCGTGACAGAGGCACGTGGATCATTTTTACTATTATCGCTGTAGCCTTAATTGCTTTTATATTACAAGATGGTGTTGGTAGAGGCGGAAGCGCTTTTTCTAATACAACTACTATTGCTGAAGTAAATGGCCAAAAGTTAGAAAGAGCTGCTTTTGAAGAAAAATTAGCGATGCAAGAAAAAATGTATGCTAGTCAAGGTGCGCAAAGAGACCAGCTTATTGGTTCTTTGTTTAATCAAGAAGTAGACCGTTTATTAATTGAAGCAGAATGTGCTAAATTAGGATTACAAGTAACAGGTAAAGAATTAACAGATATTTTATTTTCTGAAAACTCTCCATTAAAACAAGAGTTTACAGATCCTGCAACAGGCTTATTTAAAGCAGAAGATGCAAAAAAAGCATTTGCTCAAATTAAAAAAAGCAAAAATGCTGATCAAATAAAAATGATCAACCAGGTTTATATTCAACCTATATTAGAACAGTCACTACGTAACAAATACAGCGTGTTACTTCAAAAATCTGCGTATGTTCCAAAGTGGATGGTTGAAAAACAAGCTGCTGATAACAATCAAATCGCAAGCGCTTCTGTAGTATTTGTTCCATATGCAAGTATTGCTGATAGTACTATTAAGGTAACAGATAATGATATTGCTGCTTATGTTAAAGCACATGCTTCTGCTTATAAGAAAGACGAAGAAACTAGATCTATTGCTTATGTTTCTTTCAGTGCTGTTCCAAGCAGTGCAGATAGCGCTACTGTATTCAATGAAATTTCTGCCAACAAACAAGATTTTGCTGCAGCTACCGATAACGCTGCTTTCTTAAATAGAGTAGGAAGTGATTTACCATTTTATGATGGCTACTTTAGTAAGAGTAGAATGCAACAAGCTAACAAAGATACGCTTGTTAAAATCCCTACAGGAACTGTATATGGTCCTTATGAAGATGGTAATTCGTATGTATTAGCTAAAATGGTAGGTGTTAAAAACTGGCCTGATAGCTCAAAAGTTCGTCATATTTTAATTGCAACTGTAGATCCTAGATCAGGTCAGCAAATTAGACCTGATAGCCTTGCTAAAAAATTAGCAGATTCAATTAAACTAGCAGTAGCTGGTGGTGCTGATTTTAATGCACTTGTTCAAAAATATTCTGATGATCAGGGAAGTAAAGCAAAAGGTGGTGTGTATGATTATTTTGCTCAAGGTCAAATGGTAGGTGCGTTTAATGATTTTTCTTTTGATAAACCAAAGGGCACCAAAGATGTAGTTAAATCTGAATTTGGATATCACTACACTGAAGTATTAGATCAAAAGAATTTTGCACCTGCTTATAAAATTGCCTACTTATCTAAAGCAGTAGTTGCAAGCGGCGAAACCGAAACAGCGGCTTCAACAGCTGCGGCTTCTTTTGTTGCAAGTAGCAAATCTCAAAAAGATTTTGAGCAAAATGCGCTTAAAAATAATTTGCAAATTTTAAACGGTGTTGACATCAAGAAAAATGATTTCACTATTACCGGTTTAGGAAAGAGTAGAGAAACAGTACGTTGGGTGTACGAAAATAAAGTAGGTACTATATCTGAACCTACCCAAATTGGTGACGCGTATGTTGTTGCTATGATAACTTCAATTGGTGAAAAAGGAACTATGGGTGTTGCAGAAGCAAAACCACTTGTAGAAGGCCTTGTTAGAAATGAATTAAAAGCAAAGCAAATAATAGCTTCTAAGTTTAAAGGTTCTACTCTTGAAGATTTTGTGAAGAGTTCTAGCTATCCTGCTCAACGTGTAGATAGTTTAAGTTTTGCTTCTCCATTTGTACCTGGTATTGGTGCCGAACCAAAAGTTGTTGGTGCTGCATTTAATAAAGCGCTGATTGGAAAAAGCACTTCAGCTATCGAAGGCGCTGCTGGTGTATTTGCTGTGAAGCCTGAAAGTATTGGTGCTGCAGCTGTTATGCAAGACGCGGCTGCTTTACAAGCATCATTATTACAAGCTGTACAATCAAATGTTTTTAGAGGTTTTGAAGCAATAAAAAAATCTGCTAAAATAAAAGACAACCGTTCTACCTTCTATTAATAGAATTTAAGATGATATTAAAAAGCCTCGCTAAAAACTAGCGAGGCTTTTTTTATTTGTAATAGTTATGGTCTTCAATTTCTTTTCTGACATTTTCTGGAACTAAATACCGTATTGTTTTTTGGTCCTTAATATTTTCTCTAATGTCTGTTGCGGAAATATTTAATAGTGGGGCTTTTAAAATAGTAAGGTTGGCCCCATGTGTATCAGTGATTTCATAACCAGGGCGTATATATACATAGAAGGCATATTTCTTAATTAGAATATCTGCGTTTTTCCAGCGTGGAATATTTATAAATCCATCACTTCCCATAATAATAGAAAATTCGTGTTGCGGATATTTTTCTTCTAAATATATAAGCGTGTCGATTGTATAAGAGGGACGCGGTAATTTAAATTCAACATCGGAAGCCCTGAGTCTTGTCTCGTCGTTTTCTATGGCGAGATTTACAAGGTGAAGCCTGTCGTATTCGTTTAATAGAGAGCCGGCTGTTTTAAATGGATTTTGTGGAGATACCACAAACCATATTTGCTGTATTTCGGTTCTGTTCACAACATGACTCGCGATCATTAAATGACCGTGGTGAACTGGATTAAAAGAACCAAAATATAAGCCTATTTTCATCTAATATGTTGATAATCAATAAGTTGTGTGTTATTTAGTTTGCTGGGGCCACAATAATATTGTCTGCTTCGCTTAAACGAAGGCTTAAATGATAGCCAGAAACTTCTATAGAAATAGGATCACCGAGCGGTGCTACTT
>JAOASV010000012.1 GCA_030158535.1 Sediminibacterium sp. | reverse complement strand
TTGGTGCTACACCAAAACCAGTATTCGATAAATACCAAGACTGGCAAAGGGTACTTGAAGCAGAGCCGGTGCAGTTCATTGCATTTGATGGCTATGAATACTTGGCAGAATCTAGAGCTGTATTGGCCAAGTTTTTGAACTGTGCAGACAAAGACGATTTAGTCTATGTCACCAACCCAAGCTTTGCGATCAATATGATTGCAAAAAGTTTTCCGCTACAAGCAGGAGATGAGATTCTTGCTACAGATATTGAATATGGTGCTTGTGATAGAACCTGGGAATATTATTGCGGTAAAAAAGGCGCAACTTATCGTAGACAAAAAATCAATCTCCCTATTACAACAAAAGAAAAATTCATCGAAGATTTTTTCAAGGGATGCAATGAAAAGACCAAAGCTATTTTCATAAGCCATATCACCAGTGCAACTGGATTGATTTTTCCTGCCGCAGAGATTTGTGCGATCGCAAAAGAAAAAGGATTGATCACGATTGTAGACGGAGCACATGCACCAGCGCATATTCCGTTGGATTTAAGTCAAATTCAAGCAGACTTTTATACAGGCGCTTGTCATAAATGGATGATGGCACCCAAGGGCTGTTCCTTTTTATATGCAGCAAAAGCAGTACAACCTATTTGTGATCCCATGATTGTAAGTTGGGGATACAAAGCAGCTAAGCCATCGCATTCTCATTTCTTAGACTACCACCAAATGATTGGTACCAGGGACTTCTCGGCATTTTTAACTGTAGCTACTTGTATAGAATTTATGGAGCAACACAACTGGCCAGCAATAGGCAGAAGATGCCATCACATGGTATTGGATTATGCGCCAAAGTTTTATGCATTGTTAAAGAGTTTACCAATCAGTCCATTGAATAGTGAATGGATTGGACAGATGATTAGCATTCCTATACATACATCCGACCCGGAAAAATTACAGCGCACCTTATTCCTCGATTATAAAATAGAAGTGCCCATCATGCGACAAGGCAATGATGTGTACTTAAGGT
>JAOASV010000011.1 GCA_030158535.1 Sediminibacterium sp. | reverse complement strand
TCTGTTAAACGAACACATTTTCCATCAATAATATCTATAGCAGGTATGATTTGCATCTTATATAATATCTAAAAAGTTTTGTAATATTTTTTCTCCAACTGCTGCGCTTTTTTCGGGATGAAACTGCACCCCATAAAAATTATTTTTGTGTAGCGCCGCACTATAGGGCAAGATATATTTTGTAGTGGCAATAGTATCAGGCCCAAGGGCTGCATAATACCCATGCACAAAATAACAATAGGCGTTTGTTGGGAGACCCTTAAATAAGTTTGACGAATAATCACTTATCGTATTCCAACCTACCTGCGGAATTTTATCGGATCCATTGGCTAAAAATGAAACCACACGCTCATCAAATACAGATAAGCAGCTGGTGTTGTTTTCTTCCGAATAGGAACATAGTAGCTGCATACCTAAACAAATGCCCAATACTGGTTGCTCCAGGTTTTTAATAACGGTATCTAAACTTCTTTCTTTTAAATACGCCATGGCTGTACTCGCCTCTCCTACACCCGGAAAAATAACTCGGTCCGCTTTTTGCAATTCCTCTATATTATCTGTTACAACCGGACTAATACCGAGTCTTTCAAGCGCATAGGTAACCGATAATATATTTCCTGCATTATATTTTACAATTGCAACATTCATACTATGATTTACCTATTATTGATGATAAAAATTGAGCGGTAGTAGCAGTAACATCTGCACTATTTTCAAGCGCTCTAATATATGCAGAACCAATAATGGCGCCAGCTGTATGTCTACTAGCCAGTTCAAAGGATGCTGCATCTTTTACGCCAAAACCAACCAAAATGGGATTGTTTAACTGCAACTGTTTTAATTTTTGCAAATAAGCATCAACTGCATCAAAGTTAAGTTCAGATCCTGTTGTAGCAGAAGCACTAACTGCATATAAAAATCCAGAACTTAGGGAGTCTAAATATTGAATACGCTCGGTTGGTGTTTCGGGCGTGACTAAAAAGATAAAATCTAAATGGTGCTTTTTTAAGAT
>JAOASV010000010.1 GCA_030158535.1 Sediminibacterium sp. | reverse complement strand
ATTCCACATGGTCCGCATCCGGGCACTGTCGAAAGCTCGATTGGTAAAGAAAAAACCGAAGAATTAGCGGTTATGATTGATCCATTTAAGCCGCTTATGCTAACCGAAGATGCCATTGCTATCGAAGATGAAAGTTACCACAAGAGTTGGCAGCATAACATCGAATAAGTAATAAGAATTAAATATTTATATGAGTACAGATTTTTTACCCTTAATGGGAACAGACTATGTAGAGTTGTATGTAGGTAATGCAAAACAAGCCGCACATTTTTACAAAACAGCATTTGGATTTCAGAGCTATGCATATAGTGGTCCTGAAACTGGCGATAAAGAAAAAGTTTCTTATGTGCTAGTTCAAAATAAAGTAAGACTTGTTTTAACAACACCTCTGCATCCAGAAGGTTCTATTGCCGAGCATGTAAACAAACATGGAGATGGAGTAAAAGCAGTTGCCTTAATGGTAAATGATGCCACAGATGCATTTGAGCAAACCGTAAAGCGAGGTGCAAAGCCATACATGGAGCCAACTACACGCGAAGACGCGGATGGTAAAATTGTAATGAGCGGTATTCATATTTATGGTGATACGGTGCATTTATTTGTTGAACGCAAAGATTATAAAGGCACATTTATGCCTGGTTTTAAACCATGGGAAAGCCATTACAATCCATCTGATGTTGGGCTTCAATACATTGACCACTGCGTAGGTAATGTGGGTTGGAATCAAATGAATACCTGGGTTTCATTTTATGAAGATGTGATGGGTTTTAAAAATATTTTGACTTTTGATGACAAGCAAATTTCTACCGAGTACTCTGCACTCATGAGTAAGGTAATGAGTAACGGAAATGGTTTTGTGAAATTTCCAATTAACGAACCAGCCGAAGGCAAGAAAAAATCTCAGGTAGAAGAGTATCTCGATTTTTATAAGGATGCAGGTGTGCAACATATTGCAATTGCTACACAGGATATTATTACTACCGTTTCTGCACTTAGTGAAAGAGGAGTAGAGTTTCTAAAAGTACCTAATACCTATTACGATCAGTTGTTAGACCGCATTGGTCCTATCGATGAAGACCTAGAGCCGTTAAGAAAACTAGGTATACTTGTAGACCGTGACGATGAAGGATACCTACTTCAAATATTTACCAAGCCAGTAGAGGATAGACCTACCTTATTTTTTGAAATCATTCAGCGCAAAGGTGCTAAATCATTTGGTGCGGGAAACTTTAAAGCATTATTTGAAGCCCTCGAAAGAGAACAGGAATTAAGAGGAAACCTATAATTTAATCATCTTTTTTACAATGCCATTTCTGGGATGTCTCCATTAATAAGGAGCTTTCCAGCAGTGGCATTTTTTATTTGCTCAATTGATACGCCCGGTGCTCTTTCGATTAGTACAAATCCACCTTCAGGTGCAATATCAATAACTGCTAATTCTGTTACAATTCTTTTTACGCAGTTTTTTCCAGTGAGGGGTAAATCGCATTTTGCAAGTAGTTTGCTTTCACCTGCTTTATTTACATGTTGCATGGCTACAATAATATGTTTTGCAGAAGCAACAAGATCCATCGCACCACCCATACCTTTTACCATTTTACCCGGAATTTTCCAGTTGGCAATGTCTCCGTTTTCAGAAACTTCCATAGCACCAAGTATGGTTAAGTCAATTTTTTTTGAATGAATCATACCAAAACTCATCGCAGAATCAAAAGAGCTAGCACCCGGAAGTGCTGTAATAGTTTGCTTGCCTGCATTGATGACGTCAGGGTCTACAGCATACTCTTTTGGAAAAGGGCCAACGCCGAGTAAGCCATTTTCGCTCTGAAAACATACGTTGATACCTTCGTGTAAATAATTGGCTACTAGGGTTGGTATGCCAATACCTAAATTAACGTAGGTATTGTTTTTTACTTCTTTAGCAATTCTTTTTGCGATGCCTTCTTTATCTAACATAAAATATTATTTACTGGTGGTGCGTTTTTCTATTCTTTTCTCATAATTTTTTCCTTCAAAAATTCGGTGCACATAAATGCCGGGTGTATGAATTTGATCAGGATCTAGCATGCCTGGTTCCACAAGCTCTTCTACTTCTGCAATGGTAATTTTACCAGCCATTGCCATGAGTGGATTAAAATTGCGCGCCGTACTTTTAAAAATCAAGTTTCCATCGGTGTCGCCTTTCCATGCTTTTACAATGGCAAAATCTGCGTTAAAGGCCGTTTCCAATAAATATTCTTTACCATCAAAAATTCTGGATTCTTTTCCGGCCGCTACTTCTGTACCAACACCAGCGGGTGTATAAATAGCTGGCATGCCATAACCGGCAGCCATGCATCTAAACGCTAGTGTTCCTTGCGGAATCAATTCAACTTCTAATTCGCCAGAAAGTAATTGTCTTTCAAACTCTTCGTTTTCGCCAACATACGACGAGATCATTTTTTTTACTCTTTTTTGTTGGAGTAAAAGGCCAATACCAAAATCATCAACACCCGCATTGTTTGAAATGCAGGTTAAATTGGTTGTTCCTTTTTCTAATATGGCTTGGATACAATTTTCAGGAATACCGCAAAGGCCAAAGCCGCCTAGCATCAGGGTGCTGCCATCAGTTATGTCTGCTACTGCAGCTGCGGCGTTTGTTACAAGTTTATGAATCATTGTGTTTAATTGATTGTTGAACTTCATATCAAAATTACCCTTTTTCATGAATACTAACAAGTATTAGTATTCTCGAATTTTTAAATTAGTATATTTAAGACTTAATTGATAGATAACTAGAAACATGAAACATTTAGAAGGATTAATTGCTGCTCCGTTTACCCCATTTCATACAGACGGATCTTTACATCTTGAACTAATTCCCACTTACTATCAAATGCTACAAAGCAACAAAGTAACTGGTGCTTTTATTTGTGGCTCAACAGGAGAAGGTGTTTCATTGACACTCGAAGAAAAAAAGTTGGTGATGAAGGCTTGGGCCTCTGCGGTGGGGGATAATCCAAATTTTACGGTGATTCCATTTTTAGGCGGCACTTGCATTGCCGATTGCAAAGATTTAGCCCTCTATGCAAAAACAATTGGACTAAGGGCTGTTGCATTTACAACGCCATTTTATTTTAAGCCAGCAAATGCAAATATGCTCGCAAAAGCATGTATCGAAATTGGAGAAGCCGTTCCTGATTTAGCATTTTACTATTATCATATTCCAGTTTTAACGGGTGTACATATAACCATGTATGAATTGTTGCAAGCAGTGCATGGCAAACTTGACAATTTTGCGGGCATTAAGTATACCCACGAAGATTTTATGGATTATTTGTCTTGTATGCGTTTTGCAAATGGCAAGTTCGATATGCTTTGGGGTAGAGATGAAAATATGCTATCGGCGCTAGTGCTTGGCGCTAAAGGAGCTGTGGGTAGTACTTATAATTATGCTGCTCCATTATACATGGCTTTAATAGACGCGTATAATAATAATAATTTGGAAGCTGCGCGTGCGCTTCAACAGCAATCGATTGATATGATTAGGCTTTTAGGTAAATATGGTGGAATTGCAACGGGTAAAGCTTACATGAAAAAAATTGGATTGGATTGTGGCGAATTTAGACTGCCAATTTCAAATATGACGGATGCGCAATTTGAACTCTTTAGTGCCGATGTAGATGCTTTAGGATTTAGTGCCTATGCTTCAAAAATTCCTAAGTAACAAACGTGCGAAATTTTCATAAATATTTATTGCTAGCAATCGGTGTTTGCTTTTGTTATGCAAGTATTGCTCAACAAAAATACAAGCAGCCAATTGTATGGCGTGAGGCGGGCGTATTACCAAGATCAGATAATAAGCAACCTAATATTGGATTGTCTGGAATTATAACTGGCATTATTGGAGATCAATTAATAATTGGAGGTGGTAATAATTTTCCTGCAGGTCTACCTTGGGAAGGAGGAACGAAAAAATACTATAATGATGTATTTGTGTATAGTATGTATAACGATTCGCTTTTTCATACTGCATCGTTCAAGCTGCCTTCAAATGTTTCTTATGCTGCGATTGCTCAAACACCTGATAAAATTATGTATGCAGGTGGTGAAAACGAAACCGGGGCTATTAATTCAGTTTACAGTATTCAAAAAAAGCATGGCGCTAGTGGCTTTGAAGTAATTACATGGCCTAGTTTACCCGAAGCACTTACAAATGCGGTAGCAGTTGCTACAAATGCTGCCCTATATGTTTTTGGTGGGGCTAATAGTAAAGGTGTTTCTGATAATGTATGGGCACTTTATTTTGATAAAATAACAGCAGGGTGGAAACATGTTTCTGACATGCCGCAGCCTACAAGTTTTGCTGCTGCTTCTTTACTAAATGGACAAGTGTATATAATGGGTGGCCGCTGTAAAGGCGCTGATGGGATTAGTAAAATTTACAACC
>JAOASV010000009.1 GCA_030158535.1 Sediminibacterium sp. | reverse complement strand
ATCCAACCCAGGCCTCGTTTTTAGATTTAACAATATTGGATTCACGATTGCTGCAAGAGTTTTAGAAGTACTTAATAGAAGAGGCTTTGAACAAATGATGGCGGAGCGTATTACTAGACCTTTACTAATGCGCACCACCAATTTTTTTAGTTACACCGTTATTAACCCAGCGGGTGGTGCTCAATCAAGTGCTTACGATTACATGAATTTTTTATCCATGCTTTTAAATGGTGGTGTATTTAATGGTAAACGAATTTTATCAGAGGCAGCCATTGAAACGATGATGAAATCAAGTTCTACGCAAGGCATGATCAAAGAAACCCCTGCTATACTGGAAGGTAAAAATTACGCGGTGGGGCAATGGATTTTTGGAACCGATGAAAACGGTAAAACAACCACCGTAGCATGCCCCGGACTTTTTGGAACATGGCCAGTGATTGATTTTTGTAGAAAATATGCATTTATTGTTTTTACCCCTGGCGAAGCTGCTAGCGAAAACAAAGAACTCATGGCTTCTTTTAAATCACTCATCGACGATCAAATAGTCGCAGCTTGCAAATAAGGTTACATGGAGTTGATTCAAGAACATACCAGATTTATAAAAGAAACAGCTTTGTCGCTGGGGTTCACGCATTGCGGTATCGCAAAAGCAGCGCCCCTCGATGAAGACGCCAGAAGACTTGAGAAATGGCTGCACGCAGGCATGCACGGATCGATGCAGTATTTAGAAAACCATTTTGACCTTCGCGTAGATCCTACCAAATTAGTGCCAGGTGCAAAGTCTGTGATTACGCTTACACAAAACTATTATAGCCCTAAAAAGCAACCAGCAGACAGTCCTAAAATTTCGACCTATGCATACGGCACCGATTATCATTTTGTAATCAAAGAAAAGCTCAACGAATTACTGGCTGCACTAAGGCAAAAAGCGGGTGATATTGTGGGGCGTGGATTTGTAGATTCGGCACCTGTGCTGGAAAGAACATGGGCACAAAAAACAGGCGCTGGATGGATTGGGAAAAATGGAAATTTAATTTCTAAAACGGATGGCTCATTCTTTTTTATTGCAACCATCATTGTGGACCTTCCATTAATATATGACGACCCTTTTGCCAAAGATTATTGCGGCTCTTGTACAAAATGCATTGATGCTTGTCCTACAAGCGCCATTCTACCAAACAAAACAGTAGAGGGAAGTAAATGTATCAGTTATTTTACCATCGAATTAAAAGACGCCATTATACCGTCTGGCATGAAAGGCAAATTTGACAATTGGATGTTTGGTTGTGATACTTGTCAGGATGTGTGTCCATGGAACCGCTTTAGCAAACAGCATCAGGAGCCAGGATTTACACCCAACACTGCCATCGAAACCTTTGGTTCAAAAGAATGGAGCAACTTAACCAAAGAAGGCTTTAAAACAGTGTTTAAAAACTCTCCATTACAGCGCTCAAAATTTGAAGGCATCACCAGAAACCTTCAGTTTATTGAAGCCATCTCTACTACAAACCAAACAAGCCCGAGTTAATTAACTGAAGCGTTTTAGTACGATCAGTGGTTGGTACGAGTAATGAAATATTATGCGCACTACCGCCGTAACTTACCATCGTAACAGGCACTTCATCAATAGCATTGAATAATTTTTTAAGTACCGAATCGGTGTGGGCAATATGATTACCTACAATAGATACAATACTCTGCTCCTTTTGAACCTCAACCGAACCAAATGGTTCTAATTCTTTTACAATGTTAGCTAAGAACACATCGTTATCGATGGTAACAGATACCGCAACTTCGGAAGTGGTGATCATGTCTATTGAAGTCTTGTACTTTTCAAACACTTCAAATACTTTGCGCAAAAAACCATAGGCAAGTAACATTCTGCTACTTTTTATTTTGATAGCGATGATGCCATCTTTAGCAGCAACGGCTTTAATGCCTTCACTTCCTGCTTCTTTGGTAATAACTGTTCCCGAAGCATCTGGCTGCATGGTATTTAATAATTTAACAGGCACATTTTCTTGTTGTGCTGGCCAAATACAGGTAGGATGTAAAATTTTAGCGCCAAAATAAGCGAGCTCGGCAGCTTCATCAAAACTCAACTGCTCGATGGCTACTGTTTTATTGACAATGCGCGGATCGTTGTTGTGCATGCCATCAATATCTGTCCAAATTTCGCACACAGTTGCTTTACAAGCAGCAGCAACTAACGATGCGGTATAATCACTACCGCCACGTTTTAAATTATCTACTTCGCCGCGTACATTTTTACAAATGTACCCCTGTGTAATAAATATTTTTTTATGGGTGTGCGCAGCTAACAGTGCTGTTAACTTTGAGCGAATGAGTGGCAAATTAGGTTCTTCATTTTGATCGAGCACCATAAAATCCAGTGCAGGAAGTAACAAATGATCTTGACCTTGCTGTTCTAAATAACAACAAAATAATTTGGTACTCATGAGTTCTCCCTGTGCTAAAATATCTTTATTGAGCGCATCGCTAAAAGAAATTTTAGTGATGATGTTTAAAAATTCGAAATGCTCTTTTACAATAGCGTTCCCTTTTGCAATAAGCGCATCTGTTTTTAATAGATCCAACACAAAAGCATGGTAATGCGCTTCGAGTGTATCAATTTTTTGTTTGGCTTCGGTTTTATTGCCAGCACTTAAGCTGTTACTAATATCAACAAGCGCATTGGTGGTTCCACTGAGCGCACTTAAAACAACTATTTTAGATTCGGCGTCTTTGGTAATGAGTTCATACACTTGATGCATACGTTCTGGCTTACCTACACTTGTACCTCCAAACTTCATTATTTTCATAATCGACTGCTTTTTAATTGCGTTGCAAAGGTAGGTAAATTGGAGAAAAAACAGGCGCTAACAAAGCTAGAGCTGAATGCCAAAACGGGCACCTACTTCCTGTAAGTCGAGCACTACAGGTTCTACAATAGGAATACCTGTTTGCATGCGTGCAGCCTGCGCTTCCCTTTCAGGATCTCCAGGTATGAGTACTTTTTGAGCCGGATTAATGGGGGTCGCATTTCTAAAACGCTGAATCCAGTTATCCATATTGCTTTTAAAATCTTGTGCGGGCCTAAATGCATCGATGCGCATGGCACCAAAAAAATGACCGAGCCCTTCGCCAGGCATATTTTGCGGAAGTGGAATATAAGCAGGAAAAGGCGGTGCCCACGGACCATAACTACCACCACTTAATACTGCAGAAAAAATATCAACGATAGAACCGAGTGCATATCCTTTGTGGCTGCCATGTTCTCTATCACTACCAAGCGGCAAAAGTGCCCCACCCTTTTTTAAAATATTAGCATCTGTTACATCATTGCCCGCCGCATCCTGCACCCAACCCATTGGAGCGTCTGCGTTTTTGCGTTGCAGTATTTCAAGCTTGCCATTAGCCGCTGTTGTGGTGGCCATGTCTGCTACAAAAGCAGGCTCGTTGCCGGCAGGAATGGCTACTGCTATAGGATTGGTGCCCAGCATTTTTTCTGACGAAAATGTAGGCGCTACAAGAGCACTTGCATTGGTCATGGACATACCAATCATATCATGCTCGAGGGCCATCATGGCGTGATACCCTGCAATACCAAAATGATTGGAGTTTTTTACAGATACCCATCCGGTGCCTACCTGCTTTGCTTTATCGATTGCTATTTGCATCGCATAGGGCGCAACCACTAGGCCCAGTCCTGCGCCACCATCTACCACAGCGGTAGAAGGCGTTTCGTGCACCACATGCATATTAGGCGTAGCATTAATACGACCTGCTTCCCACAAACGCACATAACCACTTAAGCGAGCAACGCCATGTGAATCTATCCCACGAAGGTCTGCTGCAATCAGCACTTTAGTAGCAGTTGTAGCATCTGCTGCAGAACAACCCATAGCTAAAAAAACAGACTCCGTAAAATTGTATAATGCTTGATAAGAAAAAACAGTCATGAATACTTATTTAAAAAAGGCAGCACCCGATAAATCTTTATCTAGATAGTCTAACCCTTTTGCTAGCTGATATAAAATAAAACTTGCTTCCTTGCGGGTTAATGTTTTTGTCAATTTAGGTACAGCAAGTCCAGCATTTATATAGGTTTGATCGGCAATTAAAAAACCATCAGATAATTTAGCTGCGCTCGCCGCTTTACTATTTTTTGCAACGGCTGCATTAAAACGAGCAATCATTTCAAATAACTGCGCCGTTGTAACCGGATCGTTTGATTTTATTTTGTCAGAAAAATTAAGCGGCACAAGTGCATGTAAGCCAGCTGTAATTTCTGAATAGGTTACTAACGAATCTGGTTTAAAATAAGTTTTGTTGGCCCAGCCCACAGACTTACCAATACCTTTAATAATACCCCAAGAACCTACCCACTGAACAGCTTCAAACGCTTTATCGGTGTGCTTTACATCGGCATAAGGC
>JAOASV010000008.1 GCA_030158535.1 Sediminibacterium sp. | reverse complement strand
ATCCAGTAATCAAATTGGAGATTTCAAACACATCTCACCCTTTCTACACTGGTAAAAACATGCTTGTTGATACTGCTGGTAGAATTGACAAATTCAAAAAGCGTTACGAAAAGAAGAAGTAATTCTTCTCTACATAAGTTTTTAAAAGCTGCTAGTTTATCTAGCGGCTTTTCTTTTTTACAACCCTTACCTTTGCCTTAATTCTAATCCTATGAAACTAGATATTTTAGCTTTTGGCGTTCACCCCGATGATGTTGAACTAGGCTGTGCCGGTACCATTATGGCTGCCATCGACCAAGGTAAAAAAGTGGGCATCGTAGATTTGACAAGAGGAGAACTAGGTACTAGAGGGACACCTACTACCAGAACACAGGAAGCGGCTGCTGCTGCTAAAATTATGGGCGTGGATGTTAGGCAAAACCTTGACATGGCAGATGGTTTTTTTACAAACGATGAAGCGCATCAAAGAAAAATTATTGCACTCATTAGAAAATACCAGCCTGATGTTATTTTAGCCAATGCACCCGAAGATCGTCATCCAGATCATGGACGTAGTGCTAAACTAGTTTCTGATGCTGCGTTTTTAAGTGGGCTTCGAAAAATTGAAACCATTCATGAAGGCGTTACACAAAGCGCTTGGAGACCTGCCTATACTTTTCATTATATACAAGACCGTTTTATTCAACCTTCTTTTGTTATAGATATCACGGCGTATATGGAAAGAAAAATGGAAGCAGTACTTGCTTATGGCACACAGTTTACAAGTGCTGATACCTCAGAACCGCAAACCTATATTTCATCACCACAGTTTTTAGAAACCGTGAAAGCGAGAGCGCTCATGCTGGGCAAAAGAATTGGTGTTGGTTATGCCGAAGGTTATATCACCGAAAAAATTATTGGCTTTTCAAATTTTGATGCCATCATTAAACATACAACTTAACGATCTTTTAAATTTTTATTATGTCAAAAGTAAAAGTGGGATTGGTTCAAATGTCTTGCAGTGGAAGCAAAGAAGAAAACATGCAAAAAGCAATTGCAGGTATTAAAGATGCTGCAGCAAAGGGCGCACAAATTGTTTGCCTTCAAGAATTATTTACATCCTTATATTTTTGTGATGTAGAAGACTATGAAAATTTTAAGTTAGCAGAAAAAATTCCGGGCGCTACAACTGACACATTAGGACAAGTAGCAGCTTCTTTAAACGTTGTTGTCATTGCTTCTTTATTTGAAAAAAGAACGCAAGGTATTTATCACAACACAACAGCAGTTATTGACGCCGACGGTGCTTACCTAGGCATGTACCGTAAAATGCATATCCCTGACGATCCTGCTTACTACGAAAAATTTTATTTCACTCCTGGTGATTTAGGATATAAAACATTTGATACCAAATTTGCAAAAATTGGTGTGCTTATTTGCTGGGATCAGTGGTATCCAGAAGCTGCCAGACTTACTGCATTACAAGGTGCCGAAATATTATTTTATCCAACAGCCATTGGTTGGGCAACATCGCAAGATGAAGCGACCAATACAGAGCAGTACAATGCTTGGCAAACCATTCAGCGCAGTCACGCAGTTGCCAACGGCGTACACGTAGTAAGTGTGAACAGGGTTGGCTTTGAGCAAAATGGCGCCATGAAATTTTGGGGCGGTTCATTTGTGAGCAATCCATTTGGAACACTTTTATATAAAGGTTCACACGATAACGAAGAAACAGAAGTGGTTGAAATTGATACAGATGCTACAGATCGTTACCGCACACACTGGCCGTTTATGAGAGACAGACGTATCGACTCTTATGAAAATATCACCAAACGTTTTATTGACTAGAAATTTATTGTTTTGAATACTCCCAAATCATTAGGATATTATTTTCCAGCAGAGTTTGAAATGCATGAAGCCACTTGGTTAAGTTGGCCGCATAAGGAAGCAAGTTGGCCTGGTAAAATTGATGCGATATATCCAAACTATAGTTTGTTTGTAAAATACCTTGCCCAGTCTGAAAAAGTGCGCATCAATGTGGTAGATGCTGCTATGCAAGAAAGTGCTACTGCGCATCTTGTAAAAGTTGGCGTAAATATGGATCAGGTATCTTTTTATTTGCATCCTACCAATGACGCTTGGTGTCGTGATCATGGCCCTGCATTTTTAATTAACCCGGCTGCTGAGCAAAAAAAAGTAATTGTAGATTGGAATTACAATTCTTGGGGAAATAAATATCCGCCTTACGATTTAGACGACATAATCCCAACATTAATTGGCAAGCATTTTGATTTCCCGGTTTACCATCCTGGAATAATTATGGAAGGAGGCTCTGTAGAGTTTAATGGCACAGGTACCATTTTAACGAGTACCAGTTGTCTATTAAACCCTAACAGAAATAGCCATTTAAATAGGGATCAAATTGAAAACTATTTATTTGATTACTATGGTGCCAATCAGGTGTTGTGGGTAGAAGAGGGCATTGTTGGTGACGACACCGATGGTCATATCGATGACACCATCAGGTTTGTAAACGAAGACACGGTATTAACGGTTGTTGAATCAAATACACAAGACGAAAACTATACCATCCTCCAAGATAATTTAGCGCAGCTTAAAAAAATGCGTTTATTAAATGGAAAGCAATTAAACATTGTAGAACTTCCTATGCCAGAAGCGGTCATTTATGAAGACCAGCGTTTACCTGCTTCTTACGCTAATTTTTATATCTCTAATAAATATGTTATTGTACCAACCTTTAGATCTGCTATGGATGATAAGGCGCTTTCAATAATATCAGAAGCCTATAAAAATAGGGAAGTGGTTGGTATTGATTCTACCGATATAATATGGGGGTTAGGCAGTTTTCATTGCTTGTCTCAACAAGAACCCTTAATTTAATGTTCAAAATATTTTCGATGAAAAAATCAATATTTATAGGCATCTTGGCCTTCTTAAGTTTGCCATTCATTTTTACTGCTTGTTTTAGAAATCCATATAAGGCAACCAATAAAAAGCATGCCCATCAAATTGATTCACTCACAGATATTGCAGGACTTCCAAACAATGGAGGTATATTTTCCGACTCAGTGAAACAGCCTCCTTACTGGGTAGGTACCACTAATTTTGGATTACGTAAACCTAATTTTGTAATCATTCATCATACGGCACAAAATTCTTGTGAAGAAACACTCAGAACATTTACGATACCGCGCACTGCTGTTAGTGCGCATTATGTAATATGTAAAGATGGTACCATTCACCAAATGCTTAACGATTATATGCGTGCGCAACACGCTGGCATTAGCAAATGGGGTAATTTAATTGATATCAATTCTTCGTCTATAGGTATTGAACTTGACAATAATGGATACGAACCCTTTGATAGTTTACAAATCAATAGTTTGCTTGTATTACTTAACAGGCTCAAACAAAAATATACCATACCTACCGCTAATTTTATTGGACACGGAGATATTGCACCCACTAGAAAAAACGATCCAAACTTTAGATTTCCTTGGAAACTACTCGCAACAAATGGATATGGTTTATGGTTTGATGATACATTAGCAACTGCTCCAGCTAATTTTAACCCCTACATCGCCCTTCGTATTATTGGATACGATTTAAAAGATTCAACCGCTGCGGTAAGATCATTTAAAAGGCACTTTTTGCAGGATACCACAAAACGTTTAAACGCGGTGGATACCCTGGTACTTTCTAATTTACAGCGTAAATATTTTTAAAAAATATAGCCCTAAATTATAAATCCTAACAATTGTTAGCTTATTTTTGCCCCACAAAATAGCTTCTATGGATTTTAATTTAACCGAAGAGCAGCTAATGATTCAAGCTGCAGCACGTGATTTCGCAAAAAATAGTTGTTTACCAGGTGTTATAGAAAGGGATGAGAAACAATCATTTCCTAAAGAGCAAATAATGCAATTAGCAGAACTTGGCTTTATGGGTATGATGGTAAGCCCTAACTATGGAGGTGCTGGCATGGACACCATTAGCTATGTGCTTGCCATGGAAGAAATTAGTAAAATTGACGCCAGTGTTAGTGTGTGTATGAGTGTTAACAATAGTCTTGTATGCTGGGGATTAGAAACATTTGGAACAGAAGCTCAAAAACAAAAATATTTAACCCCTCTTGCAAAAGGTATTAAAGACAATGACCTTTATATTGGAGCCTTTTTATTAAGTGAGCCTGAAGCGGGAAGTGATGCGACCAGTCAGCAAACAACTGCAGAAGATAAAGGTGATTACTATTTATTAAATGGTACCAAAAACTGGATTACCAATGGGTCTAGTGCTTCTGTGTATTTAGTGATTGCACAAACCGATCCTGCAAAAGGAAGTAAAGGAATTAATGCATTTATTGTAGAAAAAAATAGCCCAGGTGTTACTGTTGGTGCGAAAGAAAATAAATTAGGTATCAGAGGAAGTGATACACA
>JAOASV010000007.1:11251-21986 GCA_030158535.1 Sediminibacterium sp. | reverse complement strand
GTTATGGGATCATTTATTAAAGAATAGTAAAACAGGCCTACATACTTTGCATGCACTAAGCAGTCAAACATTCGAAGAACTTAATAAGCTTGGGTTAATTTTAAGTGCAAGATTATTAAATACAAAAGAAAGTAAGCGGCTAAAGGGTGATTTGGACACTGTAAATTCGGATTTATCTAAATTGTATGAAAAGGGTATTAAAGAGAAAGAAGAACTAATTCAATGGCTTGAAACGTATATAAACCAACGTGTCGAGAATATTCTTCAAGAGCTAAGAACATGGCTCGAATCACATTCAACGGATGAAAAACTACCGGGCGGATTGATTTACAGAGAATATTTAGAACAAAACTCCTTAATCGTACTTAATCAAATATATGAAGAGGTTAATTACAAACTTGATACACTCTATAGCACAATCAATTCGTGGGTAAAAGATAGTTTATCACAAGCTGAATTAACAATTAAAAACAATACCTCTCTTCGTTGGATAAATGAAGAAAGACTTAAGAAATTCGTAAACCCAATTACAGCTACATTTCCTGAAACAGCAAGGTTTTCAGATCTTAATTTTTTAGAAAAAGCCGTAGTTGTTGTGGCTGACCTAATATCTGAAGTATGGAATCTTTTAAAAGTTGTATTTGTTGGTAAAGCAACGATTCGTAAAAACCAAATAAATGGAATTATGGCGAAATCTAATAAAGCAATGGGGGCTGTTTTCCAAAAGGCTTATACGAATTTTAAGAACTATATAAATCAGCAACATGGAGCAATGACAAGGCAAATATATGATAGAACAAATGTGTATGTTGAACAACTGAACAAGCAAATTAATTCTTTAGAAACCCCACTTTCTAAAACAGAAATGGATAATTACAACCATTGTATGCAGGAAATCGGTGATTTTAAGGTTAAGATTCAGTATTTACAAAATCAAATCCAAGAGTATTTATAATAAAACTGTTAGGATAATTAATTGTATACGGAATTTGAATCTCTAATTTCTTCAAGTCAAGAAAATTACAAGTAATATTCTAGCAATCCCACAGTAATCTTGGGAATTTTTTGGTAAAATCGTGGTAATTCTGTTGAATTTTCGGGAATAATGTGGCAATAGTGTGGTGATTATACCGAATCTTTGGTAAATAAACAGTAATTCATACCACTTTACTTGCCTTTCTCACTTCAATGTTCATTTATTCATTTGTTCACTGTTCATCGGGTACTGGTTTGACTACTTTGCGGTACCACCCTTTGGTATTTCGTTCAAATTGACCTGATAATAAATAGCGCCGAACCGATGAAGGAGACATGTTCATCTTCTGCCCTAAATCAACGGCTTGTGTCCAATTGAATTCTACAGGTAATGATTCAAAAAAGCGATGCTGTTTAGCTTGTATTTGAATTTGCTTGCTGCCATTCTTCATATCGGCAATGAGCATATTGGCGTGGTACAAAAGTGAATAGACTACATGAACAGAAATTTGAACATCGACTGAATGCATATTGATTGCTGTTTTCTTTCCTCGTTTGGGATGATGATAAAAACGGACAATGGTTAATATCATAGACATCCGAAAACAAATTAATCCTAAGCGATGTATGGTTGCTAAAATGGGTGTCCCAGAATCTCGATGTGCAACTTTTGTTATATGTTGAAATTGCTGCATGAAATACGCTTGTTGCTTTTCATCGAAATACAACTGAAGTGTTTCGGGTTGTTCTTTTAAAAACAAGTATAAACCCTGTACCATTTGTCCCACTTTACGGAAGGCGTGTCCCGGATCTGTCCCAGTATGTGAGAATACATTTCTAAAGGTTGGGACAGCTGGAAACGAGTAAAACATGAATCTACTGAACAAACCGTTTTCTGTATCGGGTATTAAACGCATTACTTGACCGCGTGTCCCAGTCAGTAAAACAGATAAGCGTGGGTGTTCTACTGAAAAGTGTTCGCGATTTTGCCTGCGTTGCATTTCCACGGGTTCGTGGTGAAATGCAGCGCGAAGCACATCGCTAAAATTCCCCCAATCTTGCGCTAAGGCATTGGCTAGAGTATCAGCTTCCGTTGAAAATAAAATTCCTGCACCTTCATTTTCACTCAAGGTTTGTACCACAGAGCTGGCACTGTTGTTCGCTGGAATAAAGAGTAATTTATACGGAGGTTCTTTCAGTGATGAAAGGTCAGCATCCTTCTGTTTAATTTTCTCTCGTTTGAGTTCTTCGAATTTTTGTTTGGCTAGATTGGTTTCTTCTAAGAGCATTTTATGAACTTCCATGCCAATCAATCGCGTCCAACTCAATACGCCTTTTCCTGACCCTGCTGGAGCTTCAATAAACGTGTACAAATTAGGCGATACCCATTTGCGGTCGTAAAAGCCCATTACATTCGGCATACAACCCGAAAGCACTGTAAGTGTACCTAGGAGTAGTATATCGCGCTCATGGGCATTCTGAATGGGTTTAAACAACTCTTTGAGTGGCTCAGGCAAATACTCATAAATTTCTACGGCCAAGGTAGCGGGTAACTCATCCTGGTATTTGGGTAAGATGAATAACTCTTCTTCGTTTTGTGCATTGTATTTTGATTGGTACATGATTAACGTTTTAAAGGTTTATCCTGCACATATCGCAATGCTTCGCGATGAATGTTTTTCTCTTGTTCGTGTTTACCAGCGTCTAACCAGTCTTCTAAATCACCCTTTCGAAATAGAATCTTCTTTCCATTCTTGTAGAACGGAATTTTTCTTCTACTCGTCATCGAGTACAAAGTCTGTTTGGCAATGTGCAGAAACTCCGCAGCCTGATCGGCATTGAGCACTTCTGCCTTCTGATTGTTCTCGGCAAGTTCTGTAACTGCCGTTTCTTGATGCTGTTCTAATGCGGTCTGAACAGCTTCATTCACCAACTCCGTGATGAATGCTTGTAGGTGAGTAATACTTTCTTTCATATTTGAAACATTTACTCACCATGCATCAAAAATAAAACCGTGCCAAGCGCTGTGGTTTCCTTTTTTTATTTATCAATGTTTAGAGGGTTCGAGTTGCTCCGGAATTCAGTCTCATAGTGTGTCAGACTGTGTCAAAAGGAGTCCATATCCGTCTACTTTTGCGCAGATGATTTTCCAAGTGCGCAAATTCAAGAAATCGATTTTTTGCTCCGTATCATACTGACATTCAGCCAATTTGTCACTGCCATAAATCGCTATTGTTGTTCATTCTTGTCAGGTTTGATACCCAATTGAATACTCTGCATCGCTTTGGTTTTCGTTGTATCCATTACCTTACCATAAATCTGTGTGGTATGAATATGTTTATGTCCTAAGAGTTTTGAAACGGTATAGATATCGGTTCCTTCCGCTAATTGTAACGTAGCAAATGTGTGTCGGAAATTATGAAACGTAATCTTCTTACGAATACCAGCCTTTTGCAGCCAACGATTCAAGTTTGCATAGTCTCGTTGGAAATTGTAATCACCAAATATGCGTTCTGCACTCTCTTCATAATTGCCCAATAAGCTCAATGCTTCATCTGAAATTGGAAGGGTTTCCATTGCTTTGGTTTTACTCTGTGTAAAGCGAATGAAATAGCCTAAGTTTTCGGAGTGTTGTATTTGTTCACCTCGAAGTTTCACCACATCCCCCAAACGTAAACCTGTGAGAGCAGAAAACATACAAGTTCGTTTCATCAAATCAGAATCAACAGGTGTATTGTAAAGTTTTATCAATTCTTCTTTGGTTAAAAACTCACGATAAGTTTCAGGTTGTTGCACACCTTTTACGGCATCAAAAGGATTGCTAATCATGTGTCCAAACACCATGGCTTCTCGAACCGTTGCTCGCAGCTTGTTGTAATACGTGTAACATGAATTTTGAGAGATGCGCATTTTGGGTGAATTGATGCGCGTAGCTTTTTTCTCTAAAAACTCTTTGTACTCATTGATGAACTGCGGTGTGATATCACCAAAATTGCATTGTTCATTACAAAATTGAAGAAAGGTTTTGTAAGAAGCCACCCAACCTCCGTGTGTATTGGGATTACCAACCCATTTCTTTACCTGCTTTTCATAGAAGGGCAGAAAGTCTTCAAATTCAGAACTCCGTTTGATACCAAACTTCCCTGCTAACCTATCCAGTTGCCGATTGGCAGCAATGGAACGTGCCAAGGTTTCCATATCTCGGTTGTGACGTTTCTCCATCTCGTCTCGCGGGGGACTGTAGAGATACATATTGAGGTATTCCCACCGGGTTAATTTGCCACTTTCGGGATGGATAATTGGTGGGCAGTGATCTAGGTAAAGGCTGATCCGGCCTGTCTTTAAAAGACGCTGTCTAAGTGTAACCTTCATAACTATTTGGATTTTAAAAGTTTATCTAATTCTTCGCGCAAGATTAAGCGCCTGGTTCCGATGGAGAATGTCCGGATTTTGTTCATTTTTATCATTCGCTGAACTGTCCATCGACTCACTCCGAGCAACAAACTCACCTCATTTACGCTCAAAACCTCCCTGGCTTGAATCATCACTACAGGGGCAGTTAATTGACTTTTTACAAGTGTCTTATCTTGGAGTAATTTCTCCTGTCTTTTGTTCTCTTTATAAGCCCTGGAGCCACATTTCTGAGAGCAGTACAAAGTGGTACTTTTACTTGCCAAGAACGCTTCTTGACAGAAAACACAGATTTTCTGATATGGGTATTTACTAGCAGTCATTGTCATTTCGCCGTTATGGTGCAGCGTGGAGCACGGTGGTGCAGCATGGTGCAGTGTGTAGCAATTTTTTTTGTTACGTTCTGAATTTGTTGCTGACATGTTGCTCATAAAATCTCGCCAACAGATGAGCAACAAAATGAGTGCAAAACGTCAAAAATGACGAAAAATGACAGTTAGTCTAAAAACGCGAAAACCCTTGACTAGCAAGGGTTTCATTTATCTTTTGTTGTAGATGCTTATCGTTGATTATCGGCGTTTATTTTCCGATACAAAATTTAGAAAAAATATAATCTAGTTGATCGTTATTGGTGATCTCACCAGTTATAAGTCCTAAATAGTGTAAGCACTGTCTTATATCGAGCGCTAGTAAATCTCCAGTAATTTTTTGATGCAGGCCAGTATTCACATCTTCTAGTGCTTCACTTAATTTAACAAGCGCTTCGTGGTGTCTAGCATTGGTAACCACCGTAGATTCGGTTTGCAAATCACCACCAACGGCTTTTTTTACAAGTGCATTTTTAAGTGTATCAATAGCCGTTTTATTTTTAGCTGCAATGCATACAATACTTTCCATAGTTGCAAGCTTAGCAAGTGCAGGTGCATCAATGCTGTCAATTTTATTGGCAACAAGTACATGTTTTATACCTGTAGCAGTAAGCTCGTTCGCCACTACTTCAATGTCTTGTATGCTGGTAGTTTGTGCATCAAAAAGATATACCACTAAATCTGCGGCGTTCATTTTTTCGAGACTTTTAGCAACACCAAGTTGCTCAATCACATCATCGGTTTGGGTACGTATGCCTGCTGTATCAATAAGTCTAAAAAGTACGCCATCAATATTAATTACTTCTTCGATGGTATCACGTGTAGTGCCTGCTATATCACTAACTATCGCTCTGTTTTCATTTAAGAGCGCATTGAGTAATGTAGATTTTCCTGCATTGGGTTTACCAATGATGGCCACCTGAACGCCGTTTTTAATTACATTACCAAGTGCAAATGAATCTACCAGTTGCTTTGTGGCACCTTGTAAATTAGACACCAAATTATGCAGTGCAGAGCGGTCTGCAAATGCTACATCTTCTTCAGAAAAATCAAGTTCCAATTCTATGAGTGCCGAAAATGTAATCAGCTGTTCACGAAGTGCTGCTAAATCGGTAGAGAATCCACCTCGCATGGTATGAATGGCTGCACGCTTACTTGCTTCTGAATTACTGGCAATTAAATCTGCTACAGACTCTGCCTGCGCTAAATCTAGTTTGCCATTTAAAAACGCTCGCTGCGTAAATTCTCCAGCTTTTGCAAGCCTTGCCCCGCGCGCGGTAATGGCTGCTATAATTTGTGATTGTATATATCCAGAACCGTGGCAACTAATTTCAATAACGTCTTCGCCAGTGTAAGATTTGGGACCTTTAAATAAAGAGAGCACTACTTCGTCGAGTACTTTACCTTGGTCTTTTAACATGCCAACTACAATCGTATGCGAAGCTTGTTCTAATAAATTTTTTGAAGGAAATAAATCATTGAGAATAGAAAAAGTTTGCGCGCCGCTTACTCTAATAACGCCAATTGCACCCATACCAGGTGGTGTAGCAAGTGCTACTACCGTGTCGTTCCAATCCATTACATGACTTGCCACTTGCTTAAAATTTTATCAAAAGTACACGAAATGGAATGAAAACAAAAAGCCACCGAAATTCGGTGGCTTTTTATAGATACAAGTGTATCAAATTATTCTTCAGAAACCATGAATGTAATAGATTGTCTGTGACGATAAATTACGTTTCTACCGTTTTGAACGGCTGGCTTCCATGATGGTCCTTTTTTAATTACACGAACCGCTTCTTCTTTGGTTCCGTGACCAGGATCGTTTTCTGCTTGTACTTCAGAGATACCACCGTTTTTGTCAACGATAAATGATACAATGACAGTGTATTTTCCTGGAGGTGCTCCATTGTCAACTGGTAAGTCACGATTTAGGTTACGCTCAAGGTATTTAGCCCAAGCAGGAAGTCCACCAGGGAATTCTGCAGGGATTTGTACCACGGTAAATACCTTATCGTAATCTTCTTCTTTTGGCGCTTCAACCGTTCCAGTACCTTTTTCTACTGGAGGCGCAACGATACCGTCATCTTTTGCACCTTCTTGGTTAATGGTACCAATTTTAGTGTCTTCCAATTTTTCAACCTCTTTGATTTCATCTTCAGGCTTTACTTCTTCATCCTTCACAATTTTTGGAGGAGTGAATTTTGCCATTTCGATTTTTGGAGGCTCTTGTTTTGGTGGTGGCGGCGGCGGCGGTGGTTCAGGCTTTTTCTCTTCTTTTACGCTTTCCAAATTAACGTCTTCAACAATAATTTGAGATTTGCTTTTAGAAGAAGAATTAGCAACAATAGAACCAACGAACAAAAGAAGGCAAAGGGCAAAAGTACCAGCAAGGGCAATTTTGACACGCTTTTCGTAGGTGCGTCTTAAATCATAAGCACCGTACGCTTTATTTTTACCCTCAAATAAAATATCGAGGATATCCGCTGTTAATATTTTGTTTACGTCCATGATCGGTTCTTCTTTAAATAATTAGTTTGCTGGTGCAGCGTTTGCAACAGATATTTTAACGAGCTCTTCTTCTTGCGCTGTGATATCAACTAATGCATAACGTTTTAAAACGTTGATGGTCATTTCGTCTAAGATATCAACTACGTTTTTATACGTGCTTTCAGAAGATGCTTTTAACACCACTACCAAATCTTTTTCAGGAGTACGGCTTTTTTTATCAAGCAACACTTCACGAATTCCAGAAAAGTTAGAAGATTTAAAGTTAGAAGCCGTGTTATCAAGTTGACCTTCGTAGTAAAAAACAGTATTGTCTTTTCCTAATAAAAGAGTGATAACACCTGATTCTTTCGCTTTATTTTGTTCTTCTGGCTTATCTGCATCCTTTGGCAACATAAGTTTCAGCGCAGTTGGCTGGCTCATGGTTGTGGTGAAAATAAAAAATGTAATGAGTAGAAAACCCAAGTCAACCATGGGTGTTAGGTCTACACGGGTAGATAGCTTCTTCCCTTTTTTGACCCCGGGGCCCTTTTTATGACCCCCGCCACTCGATGTATCCATTTCTGCCATGATAATAGCATTTAATTTTCGTGAATGATATTTTGTCTATTCGTCTCTCTTCTCACCCGCCATCGTAAGTTTCCATAATTCAGTGCCGGTTGGAACGCTTTCAGGATTTGTAATCATTTGGAACTTCTGTTCGTCGTTCTTTTTGAAAGCATCTACCACCGCTTTAAATGCAGGATACTTAGAAGCATTATCGCCTTTTAATAAAAGATTCATTTTCTTACCTAAGTACGCATCTTTAATAACACGTATCCAAGTATTCAATTGATTGTCTGTAGAATCTTTTACTGGAATACCTGGCAACAGGTCTCCTTTGCGTTTTTCTTCAGGGATTTGAAGGAATGAAGCAAGGCCGCTAAATGGTGCGCCATAAAATCCAGCTTTTTTAAACGCATTTACGTCTACGCCAAGATTCATGGTGGTATTTAGTGTATTAGCCACTACTTCTTTAATTTGTTCATTATCCATCGTAAGAAAAACTTTTCCGTCTTTGTCGATCGTAATTAACACAAGGTCTTTATCTGGAGCCACTTTTGCTGCTACCGAACTTGGAGTGGTAACTGCAATTGCTTCTGCAGGTTTAAACTTTGTTGTTAAGATAAAGAACGACAATAGAAGGAACGCCACATCACACATAGCCGTCATGTCTATGTTGGTGCTCTTACGTGGTAATTTGGCTCTTCCCATTGTTAATTAATTTAGTAGGTTCTCAGATTAAGATTCAAAACTTGTTGGATTACATAATAGTTGATACAACTATTTGTAGTTCGCAGCAAAGCTTTGTGTTAATGTGAAACCAGACTCATCAATACCGTAAGTAACCGCATCGATACGAGTTGTAAATACGTTGTACATGATGATCGCTACCGCAGAAGTACCAATACCTAAAGCCGTATTGTAAAGGGCCTCAGAGATACCTTGAGATAATTCACGAGCAGCTTCTCCACCACCTTCGTCACCTAATTTAGAGAACGAACGGATCATACCCATTACCGTACCTAATAGACCTAATAAGGTTGCTACTGATGCGATCGTTGATAAGAACACTAAGTTCTTTTCTAACATAGGAAGTTCAAGCGCTGTTGCTTCTTCTACTTCTTTTTGAATGTTTAATACTTTTTGATCTGTAGTAAGCTCGGTATTAGAAATCATTTCTTTGTATTTCTTAAGACCAGCTTTCATTACATTACCTACAGAACCTTGTTGCTTATCGCACTCAGCTAACGCTTTTTCAACGTCTTTGTTTGCTAAATGGAATTGTACTTTACGTACAAACTCAGCAATATTTCCAGTACCAGAAGCTTTATTTACAGTTAATAATCTTTCGATTACGAAAGTTAATACAGTTAATAAACAACCAATAAGGATAGGTACAATGATACCACCTTCATACATTTTTGTAAAAGTTCCTTTTGGACCTTTGTGGTTAGGCCAAAACCAATGGCTAGCATCAGGATCAGGAGTTGTAAAGTTAGAAGCGCTTCCTAATAGTACGCGCCAAATAAGGTAACCGCCAATAATACAAGCAATTGGAGCGATTGTTGCAACTAAGTTACTGCTTTTGTTAGGTTGTGCAGTTGAACTACTTTTTGCAGCTGTTGCAGTTGGTTTTGTCTCAGCCATGATTCGATAGATTTTTTGTTTTTTAAATAATTAAAACCGATTTAAAAATTTGTTCCTTTTGGATTCAAATGAAAATATTTTACAAGTAAAAAATTTTCAAATAAACCCTTTGGGCTTACAAATTAGTTAATTTATTGAAATAGCCAAATTTGGTTCCAAAAAAATAACTTTAGCCCACATGAATATGTCCTAAATACCTCAGTATAAGAGGCTTATTCCCTAGAAATCCACAAATTTTCACCGATTTGTTTAATTTATTTTGCCATTCATCCAAGTTCATATAAAAAATAGAGCACCGAATTATTTACAACCCTATCTTTAAAGCATTATTCAACAACTAAATTGACCAATGAAAAACTATTTTATCGCGGCGGCGCTCCTAGTTACCACAATGGGTACCGCGCAACAAAGAGACTCCACGCAAGCACCTGGTGCTAGAGCAGGGATGCCTAGCATGGCTGGCATGCCTGGTATGGGTGGCGGACGTCAAGCTCCAAAAGCATTTAAAGATGTGATTACGTCTAAAGCCGTGTCACAAAAGGGTTTATTTACCGTACACAAAGTAGAAGACAAGTACTACTTTGAAATTCCTAACAGCCTAATGGGCCGTGAAATATTAGCGGTAACCCGTTACGTTAAAGTACCTGCTGTAGGTGGTGGACGTGGTGTATATGGTGGTGAAATTGCCAACCAACAAACCATGACCTTCGAAAAAGGACCTAGCAGCAATATCTTTTTGCGTGGTATTACACTTATCAGTAATGCAAACCCAACCGATGATATTTACAAAGCGGTTACCAACTCTAACTTAAACGCGATTGCTGCAGCTTTCCCTATTGCAGCATTCTCAAAAGATAGTTCAGGCGTTGTAATTGACGTTACAGATTACTTTAAAGGTGACAACCCTTTGGTAAGTGTAAGTTCTCAAGTAAAACGTTCTTTGAGCTTAACACAAATTTCTGCTGACAGATCTTATATCGACAAAATTTCTAGTTATCCAATCAACACCGAAATCAGAACTGTAAAAACCTTTGGTTCTTCGGCAGCTGGTGGTGGATTTGGTGGTGCAAGCCCTGTGCCAACTGCTTCTATTCCAACAGCAAATGGTAACAATGCAATCACTATTGAATTAAACACTTCTCTTTTACTACTTCCTGCAAAGCCAATGGCAGCAAGGATTGCAGACAAGCGTGTTGGATTCTTTACAGATGATTATGTTGTGTTTGGCGACAACCAACAAAAAGTGGAAAACAAAGAATTTGCAGTTCGTTGGAGATTAGAGC
>JAOASV010000007.1:3813-11241 GCA_030158535.1 Sediminibacterium sp. | reverse complement strand
GAAGAACAAAGGGATGAATAACGAAGATGTGAAAGACGATGAGATAGAAAAATGGAAAAAAGGTGAACTAGTAGAACCTAAAAAACAAATCATTTATTATATCGATCCTGCAACTCCAAAGCAGTGGCGCAAGCACCTTATTTTAGGTATCAACGACTGGCAGAAAGCGTTTGAAAGCGCTGGTTTCAAAAATGCAATTGTAGGTAAAGAGTGGCCAGAAAATGATACGACTATGAGCCTAGAAGATGCGCGCTACTCTGTAGTTCGTTATTTTGCTTCTGAAACAGAAAACGCTTACGGTCCTAACGTACACGATCCGCGCAGTGGTGAAATTTTAGAAAGCCATATTGGCTGGTACCACAACGTTATGAAACTTGTACACGATTGGTACATGATTCAAACATCAGCTGTTGATCCACGTGCACGCAGCATGAAATATGATGATGATTTAATGGGTGATTTAATTCGTTTTGTGTCTTCACACGAAGTAGGTCATACATTAGGTTTAAGACATAACATGGGAAGCAGTAGCAAAACTCCAGTAGAAAAATTACGTGATAAAACATGGGTTGAAGCAAACGGTCACACCGCTTCTATCATGGACTATGCGCGTTTTAACTATGTAGCACAACCAGAAGATAATATCTCTAAAGCAGGCTTATACCCGCGCATTGGTGATTATGACTTATGGGCTATCCGTTGGGGCTATGGTTATATCGCTGGTAACACAGAAGAAGAAACCAAATTAGCGAGCAACAAATTAATCACTGAAACATTAAAAGCAAATCCTCGTGCTTGGTTTGGTACTTACGAAGGTGGCAACCAACAGGATCCACGTAGCCAATCTGAAGACCTGAGTGACAACGCTGTTAAAGCAAGTGACTATGGTATCAAAAACTTACAACGTTTACTCGCTAAATTACCTGAATACACAAAAGAAGAAGGTGATTTAAACGAAAACGTAGCTACTATTTATGGTCAGTTATTAGGCCAATTTAGAAGATATGTAGGACATGTTAGCCGCAACGTAGGTGGTGTATATGAAACCTTCCAAACTTCTGAAAGTGGTGCTGCGGTTTATGAGCCAACACCTAAACAACATCAAAAAGATGCATTAGGATTTTTGAACAGACAATTGTTCCAAACGCCAACTTGGTTGATTGACAAAAGAATCTGGGATAAAATCAACGTTCCTGGTTCTTCAGATCCAATTGCAGGTGCACAAGAAAGTGCTTTAGCAGGTATGTTAAGCACAGACCGTTTACACCGTATGCAAGTAAACGTAGAGCGTTTTGGCGCAGACAAAGTATATGCTGCTACTGAAATGATCAACGATTTACAAAACGATTTATTTAGCGAATTAAAGTCTGGCAAAGCGGTAGATATGTACCGTAGAATGCTACAAAAGAGCTATGTAGATAAATTAGATGCAATCATCAATCCAAAACCAAGCGCAGGTGGTATCACCATTAGCTTTGGTGGCGGTGGTGGCGGTAACAATCCTTACGGATCTGGTTACAATAGCCGTAGTGATGTAAACAGCATTGCACGCGCTCAAATGGTTGCTTTAAAAGGCACTGTGAACGCTGCATTAGCTTCTACTTCAGACAAAATGACTAAAATGCATTTAGCAGATTTAGCGCAAACCATTAAGTTAGCATTAGATCCTAAATAAATTTTTGTATGATTTAGATCTGAAATTTTTTTAGATCGGAAAATCCGAGGGCTTCGCCCTCGGATTTTTTTTGCATTTTTTTTGCCCAAAATTTCCTGCGCCCATTTTTACACAGATTTTATTTTATACTTCGGCTGCATTCATTTAAATTGTGTCAAACAGTAAATCCATGCTGCAACCTTGGCGTACAGGAACGGTTATCAAAATTGAAAACGCATCGGCTACCACCAGGCGTTTTTGGATTCAAATTCCAGAACTAGACGTGTTTTATTTTAAGCCAGGTCAGTTTGTAACACTTGATTTACCCATTCACGAAAAACCAAATAAGCGCTGGCGTAGTTATTCCATTGCTTCTGCGCCCGATGGCACCAATATTATAGAACTCGTTATTGTTTTATTAGAGGATGGGCTTGGTACGCCGTACCTATTTAACGAAATTAAGGTAGGCAGTACCCTTACATTAAGAGGACCTGCGGGCGTGTTTACCTTACCAGAAACACTCGATAAAGACCTTTATTTGATATGCACGGGCACCGGTATTGCCCCTTTTAGATCCATGGTTAACCATATCCATCAGCAAAAAATAGCGCATAAAAATATTCACCTCATTTTTGGATGTCGTAAAATTTGTGATTGCTTATATGGGCATGAACTTAAAGCGCTCGAAAGCCTAGAAAATAACTTTTACTATCATCCTGTTTTTTCTAGAGAAGAGAGTACACCAGATGGCGCTCACAGCGGTTATGTTCACGCTGTGTATGAAAAATTAATAGCGGACAAACATCCGGCGCGTTTTTATTTATGCGGCTGGAAAAATATGATTGACGAAGCCAAGGAGCGCATCATTACAGCAGGCTACGACAAAAAAGACATCCACTTAGAAATCTATGGTTAGATTGTCGGTTGCTAAACCGACAAATGCAACGCATTAAGCAATAGGCGGTTGCATTAAGCAATAGCTCCCAACACAATCTCTTTTACCTTACTAATGTGCACACGCTCTTGCGTCATCGCATCGCGGTAACGAATGGTAACGGTTTGATCTTCTTTTGATTGATGATCAATGGTTACACAAAACGGAGTCCCAATAGCATCTTGTCTGCGGTAACGTTTTCCAATCGCATCTTTTTCTTCGTAGAAACATTTGAATTGACCTTTACAGCTATCCATTAGTTCACGTGCAATTTCTGGAAGACCATCCTTTTTAACAAGCGGTAAAATAGCGAGTTTAACAGGCGCAATTTTTGCAGGAATATGAAGCACCACGCGTTCGTCGGTACTACCATCTTCTTTGGTGATTTTTTCTTCTTCGTATGCGTTGCTTAAAACAGCTAAAAACATACGGTCCAGTCCTATAGAAGTTTCAATAACGTACGGAATGTAGTTGCCATAAGGCTTTCCGGTTGCTTCATCGATATCGTTATCAAAATATTGTTGTTTCTTTTTGCTAAACTCTTGGTGTCTAGTCAAATCAAAATCGGTACGGGAATGTATGCCTTCTAATTCTTTAAAACCAAATGGAAATTCAAACTCAATGTCTAGTGCAGCATCTGCATAGTGCGCAAGTTTTACGTGGTCATGAAAACGGTATTTATTTGCTGGCATGCCTAACTCGGTGTGCCAATTTAAACGCGCTTCTTTCCAGTAGTCATACCATTTTTTTTGCGTGCCAGGACGAACAAAAAACTGCATTTCCATTTGTTCAAACTCACGCATTCTAAATATAAATTGACGCGCTACAATTTCATTTCTGAAAGCCTTTCCAGTTTGCGCAATACCAAACGGCACTTTCATGCGCGCTGTTTTTTGCACGTTTAAAAAGTTTACAAAAATACCTTGTGCGGTTTCTGGTCTTAAATAAATGGTATTGGCATCTTCAGCTACAGAACCTAACTGCGTATCAAACATTAAATTAAACTGTCTAATAGAAGTCCAATTAGAAGTACCACTTACGCTACAAGTAATTTTCTGGTCCACCAGTAATTGCTGAAGGGCTTCAAAATTATCCGAACCAAGCAGCTCATCCATTTTTGCAATGAGTGCATCTGCCTCTGCTGTAGATCCGGCTGCGCGTAAACTATCGGCTTTGGCTTCAATCAAATGATCTACTCTATAGCGCTTTTGAGAATCTTTATTGTCAATTAAGGGATCACTAAAACTATCTACGTGACCGCTCGCTTTCCAGGTGGTAGGGTGCATAAATATCGCAGCATCAATACCCACAATGTTTTCATGCATTTGGGTCATGCTATGCCACCAATAATCCCTGATATTTTTTTTGAGTTCAGACCCGTAAGGACCGTAATCATATACAGCACTTAAACCATCATAAATTTCACTACTAGGAAACACAAATCCATACTCTTTGGCATGCGATATAATGGCCTGAAAATTATTTTCTTGTGGGGTTAACGCGGGCTTACTCATACAGGGCAAAAATAAGCCATTCTCCCTAAAAAAGGCGCTTTAGCCCCTTTATCCATTTTTTTTCTCTGACTCAGAGAAATCCTATAGCTTTAGCGGGATAAATTAAAACACCATGAATAAAAAGAAACTGATGACGTGGATGCTCACTTTTGTGGCTCCTTTACTGGTTTTTGCACAGCAAACAACCCTTTACCCAAGTGATTATTTAACGCCCGAGTTTCATGCTGGCCGCAGGGCTGCATTTAAAGAAAAACTTTCTAAAAACGGAGTAGGTATTTTCTTTGCTTCGCAGGTGCGCGTGAGAACCAATGATGTTGATTTTCAATATTCACAAAATAAAAACTTCTACTACTTTACCGGACTCGAAGAACCTAATGCAGTTTTATTGTTGTTTAAGCAGCCTGTAACCATTTTAGATAAAACGGGTACCGAATTTATTTTTGTTCAAAACCGTGATCCGCAAAGAGAATTATGGACCGGAAAAATATTAGGTGTAGAAGGTGTGCAAGAAAAATATAAAATTGCCAACGTTTTCACCAACGATAAATTTAGCGCAAGCACAATTAATTTTTCAAGCATCGATTCTGTATTTACTGCGTATAAAAACGAAGACATTTTTTACACGTATAAAAGAAGTGTTGATCCTTTAACCCGCATGGCTACTATTGTTGATAGCGCTATTGCCGCTTCCAACAAACCTGTTGCTGGGCGTAGTTTACAAGGCATTTTATCTGGCTTAAGAGGTATCAAGCAACCAGAAGAAATTGCACTTATCAGCAAAGCAGCTGCTATTAGTTGCGATGGCCACAACGATGTTATGCGCGCTGTTAAGCCTGGTATGACTGAATACCAAGCACAAGCTATTATGGAATACCATTTCAAGAAAAATGGTTCTGAATATCCTGGCTACCCAAGCATTAACGGTGCTGCCGAAAACGCATGTGTACTGCACTATGTGACCAATCTTAAATTAATGAATGATGGTGATTTATTATTAAGTGATTGCGCTGCAGAATACCATGGTTATACTGCAGACGTTACTAGAACAGTACCTGCAAACGGTAAGTTTTCGCCAGAGCAAAAAATTATTTACGAACTGGTACTTGCTGCCCAAGACGCTGGCATTGCTGCATGTAAGCCAGGCGCTCCATTTGCTGCTGTAGATGCAGCCGCAAGAGCCGTTGTTAACAAAGGACTTGTTGCACTGGGCATTGTAAAAACAGAAGCAGAAGCACGTAAATATTTTCCGCACGGTACGTCTCATCACTTAGGTTTAGACGTGCATGACATGGGACCTCGCACATTAGATCCGGGCGTGGTATTAACCGTTGAGCCGGGCATTTACATTCCACCAGGAAGCAACTGCGATAAGAAATGGTGGAGCATTGGTGTAAGAATTGAAGATGATATTTTAATTACCCCAACAGGTAATCAAAACTTATCGGCTTCTTCTCCAAGAACCGTTGCCGACATTGAAAAAATGGCAAAACAAAAAAGCATTTTTGAAAGCAAATAAATTTTGAGTAAACTCAAATTAAAAAAGGCGCGCTTGAATCACGCGCGCCTTTTTTAATTAATTTTTTTGTTGCGGTAATGGACCCAATTAGACAAGAAAATTATTTTAATTTTTCGTTATTGATATGCCTAGTGGCATCTCTATTATTTTTTTTATCAAAGTTTTTTTCGAGTGCTTTAGTAAGGTCCACGCCGGTTTGATTGGCAAGGCAAATCAGCACCCACAACACATCGGCCATTTCATCTGCTATATCTTTATCAGACTCGCCGGCTTTAAAAGATTGTTCACCATATTTTCGCACCAGTATCCTACTTAGCTCCCCTACTTCTTCCATGAGTATGCCCATATTGGTAAGCTCATTAAAATACCGAACGCCAACGGTTTGAATCCAGGTATCTACGTCTTGTTGTGCTTTTTCAATAGTCATTATTCTTTGTTTTTAGAGTCAATGGTAATGGTAACCGGTCCGTTATTAATAAGGCTTACTTTCATGTCAGCACCAAAGATGCCTGTTTGTATAGATTTACCTAAATCATTACGTAAAGTAGCAATCATTTGTTCATACAATGGCACTGCAACTGGTGGCTTAGAGGCTTTAATATAAGAAGGTCTGTTTCCTTTTTTGGTACTCGCTAAAAGTGTAAACTGGCTAATAAGTAAAATATCACCTTCAACATCTTTAACTGATAAATTCATAACGCCCTCTGCGTCATCAAAAAGCCTTAGTCCTGTAATTTTATTACTAAGCCAAGTAATATCCTCCGCCGTATCCGCGTCTTCGATGCCAAGTAGTACAAGTAGGCCATTACCAATAGCTCCTACTACTTTTTCATCTACCACCACCGATGCTTCGAGTACACGCTGAATAACAACTCTCATAATAACGCTAACTTAATTGTTTCTTGCATGAAGATATTAATAAAGACGTTTGTACCTTTAACATGCCGCTATTTAAGTGTATGAAAATTTCTGTTGCAACAAAAATCACGGTCGTTTCATTTGCCGCGCTATGCATGGGTGCAACCGCTATTTTTTCATATAAGCCCACCCCCGTAAAGTTTGTAAGCCCTAAAGGCTGGCCAGCACCAGCGTACAATTTTAATGGGAACCCACTTACAAAAGAAGGTATTGCACTAGGTAAAAAATTATTTTATGACCCCCTGCTTAGTAGTGACAACACTGTTAGTTGCGCCACCTGTCACGAAGCTTCGGCAGCTTTTGCCACTTACGATCATCCATTAAGTCATGGCGTTAACAACCTCACTACCCGCAATGCACCCAGCCTTTTTAACAGTGCATGGCAAAAGGAATTTATGTTTGACGGGAGAGCTGCTAGCCTAGAGGAGCAGGCGCTTTTACCTATGCATTCTACAGATGAAATGGATACCAATATCCCGGAACTACTTAAACAGTTAAACGCTAGTCCTAGCTATAAAAAAATGTTTACTGCTGTGTTTGGTCCATCAAAAATTACGCTGGATCAAATTACAAGGGCACTTAGTCAGTTTCAGTTAACCCTCGTATCCGCTAATAGCAAATACGATCAGGTGATGCGGGGTGAAGCTTCTTTTATTTTGCCAGAAAAATTAGGGTATGAGATATTTGAAAAAAAATGTGTGTCCTGTCATACCCCTCCACTATTTAGTAATTACAGTTATCAGAACACGGCTATTACAAGGGATCCTATTTTAAAAGACAATGGGCGGGCGCGGTTTACAGGTAGTAGCACCGATTCTCTCAAATTTAAAGTACCCAGCCTTCGTAATGTAGCCCTCACTTTTCCGTATGGCCATGATGGGCGTTATTATTC
>JAOASV010000007.1:0-3803 GCA_030158535.1 Sediminibacterium sp. | reverse complement strand
GTATTATTCCATACTGGATGTACTTACCCATTACAAAACCTCGGGGCAAATACCCCTATCCAATTACGAAATAGGGCAGCTCACCGCTTTTTTAAACACCCTCACAGATTCTAGTACTTTATCCAACCCTGCATTTTTGCCTACACAGGCTGCAATCAATAATAAAATCCCAAATCACGCGCATCAGTAAAATGGTTTTGTTACTTTAGCAGCAGCAAAACAAGAAATCATTGAGCGGTATTAAAAAATTAGCGGGTCAAACACTTTGGTATGGCGTAAGTTCTATAGCCGCCCGTTTTATTGGCTATTTACTGGTGCCGCTTTTAACCTATTCTGAATATGTTTCGCCCGCCGATTTTGGTAGACAAAGTTTGCTCTACTCCGCCATCCCTGTTTTAAGCATTTTATTTACCTACGGCTTTGAAACGGCTTACTTTAGATTTTCTAGTCAGGAGGCATATAAAAAAACAATTTACAGCACTAGCTTTTTTTCGATTGTAATAAGTACGATTTTACTGTCTACGCTTTTATGGATATTTAGAGCGCCCTTTAGTGCACTCATTGGCTTTGCCGATATTCCTCAAATAGCAATTATCACTATTGGCATTATTGGAATAGATACACTCAATAAAATTCCATTTGCAAAACTTCGTCAAGAAGAGCGTCCTATCAAATACGCATTTGTAAATATTGCAGGCATTTTTATTAACCTAGTGCTTACTTGGTTTTTTATCAATTATTGTCCGCGCACACTTGCTAGCGATCCGGACAGTTGGACCGGCAACTTTTTTAGTTTTTCTACCAACCCCATTGTGTATGTGGTGCTTGCCAACTTAATTCAAAGTGCCATAACACTTCTTTTATTGAGTAAAGAAATTTTGAGCGTACGCCTCACATTTGACACCAAGCTTTGGAAAGAAATGATGGTGTATGCCCTTCCCTTATTAATTGTAGGATTTGGTGGTATCATTAACGAAACCTTTGACAGACTCATGTTAAAAGCATGGCTACCAGGTTCAGATATTTTTAAAAATGAACAAGTAGGGATTTACAACGCCTGTTATAAACTTTCAATTTTAATTACCCTATTTGTACAAGCTTTTAGAATGGGCGCTGAACCCTTCTTTTTTAAACAGGCAGCAGGCCAAGAACCACAAAAAATATATGCGCGCGTGCTAAAGTTTTTTGTAATTGTGCTTAGTGTTATGTTTTTAGTAGTGTCATTATTTTTACCCATCTGGTCTTATTTAATTGGACCTGCCTACCGCTCAGCCATTGGTATTGTGCCTATTTTATTACTCGCGAATATATTTTTAGGCATTTATTATAACCTAAGCATTTGGTTTAAACTAACGGGCAAAACAACGGCCGGTTCTTATATCACACTTATTGGAACTGCCATCACCATTGTACTCAATTTTATTTTTATACCGTATTTTGGATTTATTGCAAGTGCATGGGCTACATTTTGTTGCTATGGCACCATGATGCTCATCAGTTACAACTGGGGACAAAAAGTATACCCAGTGCCTTACCCTGCAAAAAAAATTACAGCATACTTAATTATTGCAGTGCTTGTTTTCTTAATTCATAAAGCCATCTCTATTTTTGTAGTAGACTTTTGGTGGCAAACGATTAGCGGTGTGGTATTGTTAATTGGTTATATTTTATTTGTTGCACGCATTGAAAAAAAGGAATTGGAAAAAATATTTTTATGGCAGAAGACTTAAATATTGTTAGCGGTAGCAAACAAGAAAAATACATTTCAATCACCCAGCAAATTGAGGCGCTCATTACCGGTGAGCCGGACCTTACTGCTAACCTTGCCAATATTGCAGCTGCACTCAAAGAACAATTTGGTTGGTTTTGGGTGGGATTTTATATGGTAAAAGAAAATGCCAATACCGGAAACTCCGAACTTGTGTTAGGACCCTTTCAAGGACCCGTTGCATGTACTAGAATTGCAAAAGGGAGGGGCGTTTGCGGAACAAGTTGGGCAAACGAAAAAACAATCATTGTTCCCGACGTAGAAAAATTTCCAGGACATATTGCGTGTAGTAGTGCTTCAAAATCTGAAATTGTAGTGCCTATTTTTAATGGCACAAGCGTTGTTGGCGTACTCGATGTAGATAGCGAACTACTTGATCAGTTTGACGCTGTAGACCAGCAGTATTTGGAGGCAATTGTGGCGCTAATTCAGCACTAATTTTATTTTACGTACCTTTGTAGTATTCATATACGTTCTCTCCCTATCAGACTAGATCACACTTCAGTGACAAAGTAATTCAAGTCCTTAACAGAAAGTTTGTATAGCACCCGGCCAATGCCCCGTGTTTTTATATTTAAATAATACTATGTTATCATTCGAACAATTAAACTTAATTGAGCCTATTTTAGAGGCCGTTAAAGCAGAAGGGTACACGAACCCTACCCCTATTCAAGAGCAGTCTATCCCCGTTTTATTAGAAGGAAAAGACTTACTTGGTTGCGCACAAACAGGTACCGGTAAAACAGCCGCTTTTGCCATTCCTATTTTACAATTACTCTACAATAAAAAAAGTACACACAACGGCATCAAATCATTAATTCTTACACCAACGCGTGAGTTAGCCATTCAAATTGATGAAAGTTTTGAAGCATATGGTAAAAAAACAGGCCTAAGCCATAGCGTTATTTTTGGTGGTGTTTCACAAGTACCACAAGTTTCTATGCTAAGACGTGGTGTTGACATTATAATTGCAACACCCGGCAGATTATTAGACTTAATGCAACAAGGTTATATTAAATTAAACCAGCTAGAAATATTTGTACTAGATGAGGCAGACCGTATGCTAGACATGGGTTTCATCCATGACGTAAAAAAAGTAATTGCAAAACTTCCTGCTAAAAGACAAACCTTATTTTTCTCTGCTACCATGCCACCAGAAATTGGACAATTGGCAAATAGCATTTTAAACAATCCGGTTAAAGTAGAAATTACACCCGTATCTTCTACAGCAGAAAAAATTGAGCAGTCGGTATATTACGTAGACAAAGGCAATAAAAAATTATTACTAGCGCACTTATTACAAGACGCTGGTATTAAAACAGCCCTTGTATTTACAAGAACAAAACATGGCGCCGATAAAGTGGTAAAAGACCTATTAAAACTTGGTGAAAAAGCGGCGGCTATCCATGGTAATAAATCACAAAATGCACGACAAAAAGCCCTTACCGATTTTAAATCGGGTGCTTTAAGAATACTCGTAGCCACAGATATTGCTGCAAGAGGTATTGACGTAGATCAATTATCACACGTTTTCAATTACGAGCTCCCTAATATCGCCGAAACCTATGTGCACCGTATTGGTAGAACAGGAAGAGCGGGCGCATCCGGCATTGCCATCTCTTTTTGCGATGGAGAGGAAAAAGCTTATTTAAAAGACATTCAAAAACTAATTGCCCAAAGCATACCAGAAGTTAAAGAGCATCCTTGGGTGCTTACATTTGCCGAAGAAAAAGCGTCAAAGCAAAATTCGGGCTCTGTTAAAGGAGGTGGCGGAGGCTTTAGAGACCGCCGAAACGGCAATAATAGTGGAGAAAGACGCTCATTTAGAGGTGGCGACCCTAGGCGTTATTCTACGGCTCCGGCTGGCAGATCTAGAAGAGAAAGCTAGACTAGAAAAAAAATGGGCTAAACTTGCCTAAAAATCAATAGAAACCCTACTTTTGCAGCCCAGCAAACCCAAAAATTTACTGGGCTTCGGATGCGGATGTGGCGAAATTGGCAGACGCACTAGACTTAGGATCTAGCGCCGCGAGGC
>JAOASV010000006.1:2760-4459 GCA_030158535.1 Sediminibacterium sp. | reverse complement strand
ATCCTGTCTTCCCGACAACCACAAATAAAGCCTCAGCGAAAGCTGAGGCTTTTGGTTTTTATAAGCGAGCGATTCAAGCCCCGCTTGAAAGCGCGAGTGAAAAAAAACTAAAACGTTTGACATTTGCGAAGCAAATGGAATATTTTGTGGTTATCATACCCCACCCAGGATGCCGGAACGTAGTGACGGCAATCCTTTTAATAAAAACACTATGAAACTAACCGAAGACCAAGCGTTTGAGCAAATTGATTTTCAGGTTCAGCCATTTACCATTGGCGAATATGAAAACTGCAGTTTTATAAAATGCAGTTTTATTGGCATCGATTTGAGCGGATCTATTTTTATCAATTGTACATTCACAGATTGTGACATGAGTGTTGTTAAAGTTAATCAGGTTGTTTTTAATGATACATCTTTTGTGGGTTGCAAACTCATTGGCATTTTATTTGATTCATGCAAAGAGTATGGATTGGGGGTTTCTTTTAACAACTGCATTATTGATAATGCATCTTTTTACGGAACTAAAATTAAAGGCTTACGTTTTGTAAAGTCTTCTGTAAAATCGGTTGATTTTTCAAACGCCGATTTAAATACGGCCCTATTTGATGATTGTGATTTGCTAGATGCAAAATTTGACAATTCTACCCTTGAAAAAGTAGACTTTACAACTTCTTACAACTATGCTATTGATATGGATGCAAACCGAGTTAAAAAGTCGAAACATTCGGTACAAGGGGCCATGGGACTTTTACATAAATACGACCTAATCATTAAATTATAGCGCTAACTTCGTGCTCTCATGACTTTCAACGATTTAAATTTAAATACAGCGCTATTTTCGGCCCTAGATGATCTAGGTTATACAACACCAACCACTATTCAGAAAAAAGTGTTTTCTGTTGCCATGTCTGGTAAAGACGTATGCGGTATTGCACAAACGGGTACGGGTAAAACGATTGCCTATCTGCTTCCTTGTCTCCGTCAGTGGAAATTTGATAAAAATAAAGATCCTCAAATATTAATTGTTGTTCCAACCAGAGAGCTTGTTGCACAGGTTGTTGAAACCATCAATAAGTTGTCTAGTTATATGAGTTTGGTGGCGATAGGGGTGTATGGAGGTGTTAATATTAATACTCAACAAATTGAAGTAGAAAAAGGAGCAGATGTAATTGTTGCAACTCCAGGTAGGCTTTATGATTTAGCCATGAATGGTGCTTTTAAAACCAAGTACATTAAAAAATTGGTGATTGATGAAATGGATGAAATGCTTAATCTAGGCTTTCGTACCCAGCTCAAAAATATCATGGATTTACTTCCTCAAAAAAGACAAAATCTTTTATTTTCTGCAACCATTACGCCAGAGGTTACCGCGCTGATGGATACGTTTTTTAATGCACCTGAAATTATAGAAGCAGCGCCTGCCGGAACACCACTTGAAAATATTGAACAACAATTATACCAGGTTCCTAACTTTAATACCAAAGTAAATTTGCTCGCTCATTTAATTACGGGAGATGCAAGCATGCAAAAGGTTTTGATTTTTGCAGCCACCAAAAAGTTAGCAGATCAGATGTATGAATCTGTTGCTTCAAAATTTGAAGGTAGGGTAGGAATTATACATTCTAATAAAGAACAAAATCACCGTTTCAATACCGTAAAGCTTTTTAAAGAAGGGGTATATCAGTTCTTAATTGCAACA
>JAOASV010000006.1:0-2750 GCA_030158535.1 Sediminibacterium sp. | reverse complement strand
TGCAACAGATATTGTAGCGAGAGGTATTGATATCGCAGAAGTAACGCACGTTATCAATTTTGACACACCCGATGTTCCGGAAAATTATATTCACCGCATTGGTAGAACAGGAAGATTTGATAAAAAGGGTATTGCTATTACGTTTACAACACCCAAAGAAGCACCATTATCAGAAGCCATCGAATCGCTGATGCAATACCAGGTTCCGGTAGTTGAAATCCCTGCGGATGTTAAAATTTCTACTGTATTAACAGAAGATGAAATTCCTAAAGTAATCATGAAGGAAATCTCTCAGAAAGTTAAAAAAGTGGTGAGCACTGCGGGTCCTGCCTTTCATGAAAAATCTGCAAAAAACAGCAAGTCAAATGTAAAAACGAGCAGAAGGGACGTGATGCAAAAAAAATACAAGAAGCCTATCAAAAGAGGGGCCAAGAAAAAATAACCCTAATTTTACTACATAATTAGAAACCCTTGGATGCACCTGTATTATTAGTTACGCCACCTTTTACGCAGCTTAATACGCCGTATCCGGCTACTGCTTATTTAAAAGGTTTTTTTAATACTAAAAATATTAAAAGCGAACAGGCAGACCTCGGTATAGAAGTAACGCTGGCTATTTTTTGTAAAGAGGGGTTGGTTCAATTATTTACAGCTATTGAGGCGTCACATGCTGGCTCGTTGAATGCAAATTGTGCGCGTATCGTTTCACTTAAAGATCGGTACATTAATACCATTGATAGCGTTATACTTTTTTTACAAGGCAAGCAACCTACACTTGCGCATTTAATTGCTACTCGACAATTTTTACCAGAGGCCAGTGCTTTTGATCAAATGGATGATTTGCATTTTGCATTTGGTAGCATGGGCAAACAGGATAAGGCCAAGCATATTGCCACCATGTACCTAGAGGATTTAGGTAATTTAATTAAAGATACCATTGATCCTTATTTTGGGTTTAGTAGATACGCCGAAAGTTTAGGAAGGTCAGCTAATAGTTTTGATGAATTATATGCAGCACTAAATGCACCTGCAACTTATATCGACACTATTTTGCTACAAATAATAGAGCAGCACATATCTAAAGTTGCTCCTTCACTTGTTTGTTTGTCGGTTCCTTTCCCCGGAAATTTATATACTTCGCTTAGGTGTGGACAGTATATTAAAAATAAGTACCCATCTATCAAAGTGGCCATGGGTGGTGGGTTTGCGAATACCGAGCTCCGCTCATTATCAGACCCACGCGTGTTTGAGTTTTATGATTTTATTACACTTGATGATGGTGAAGCGCCGCTTGAAGTATTAATCAATCATTTAGATGGCAAGATATCTGCACAGGAATTAAAACGTTGTTTTACTCTTGTAGATGGTAAAGTACAATACATCAATAATTCTATTTGGCCGGATTATAAGCAAGCCAATGTGGGTACGCCTGATTATTCGGGGCTCTTGCTAGATAAATATATATCAGCCATTGAGGTAGTTAATCCCATGCATAGTTTATGGAGTGACGGACGCTGGAACAAATTAACCATGGCGCATGGTTGCTATTGGGGTAAATGTACTTTTTGTGATATTTCACTAGATTATATAAAAACGTACGAGCCAGTTACAGCAACATTGCTGGTGGATAGGATGGAAACACTCATTGCACAAACAGGTCAAACAGGATTTCATTTTGTAGATGAAGCAGCACCACCATCTTTAATGAAAGCGCTTTCGATAGAAATTATACGCAGAAAATTGGTGGTGAGTTGGTGGGCCAACGTAAGGTTCGAAAAAAGCTTTACCCGCGATTTATGTCAGTTGCTAAAATCGGCGGGATGTATTGCCGTAAGTGGTGGGCTAGAAGTAGCTTCAGATAGACTTTTAACATTAATTGATAAAGGAATTACAGTAGCGCAGGTGGCAAAAGTAAGCCAGCATTTTTCTGAAGCTGGCATTATGGTGCATGCCTATTTGATGTACGGATTTCCAACGCAAACTGATCAAGAAACAATTGATTCTTTAGAGATGGTGCGTCAAATGTTTGAAACGGGTGTGTTACAATCTGCGTTCTGGCACTTGTTTACCATGACAGCGCATAGTCCGGTTGGTCTTGATCCTGATAAGTATAAAGTAATCAAGCAAACCAATGAAATTGGGACTTTTGCAAACAATGATATTGTACATATAGATCCTACTGGTGCTGATCATGAAATATATGGATACGGATTAAAAAAGGCGCTCCTCAATTATATGCATGGTGCCTGTTTTGATTTTCCACTACATAAATGGTTTGATTTTAAAACGCCTAAAACCTCTATTGCACCTGATTATATTGCCACTGCACTTGCAACGCCCGATTATAATAGTGTCACCAATTATAGAGTCATTTGGTTGGGCGGAACGCCAGAAACCAGTATTGTACAGCGTTCTAAAAAAGGCAATCAGTGGGAAGAAATGAATTTTCTTTTTCAAACTAATAAAGCGCCATTAAATATTGCCATTGATCCAGCACAAGGAAAGTGGTTACTTGAAATTCTTGCGGCCTTAACTATTGGCGTACATTCAGGTATGACGTATGCTGCCGTTAAAGAAAGTTATGAAGCAGCGGGGCTTGAAGATTTTGAACTTTTCTGGGACAATAAACCAATTACCACACTGTATAAAGCAGGGCTGTTAAGGGTTTAATTTTTTCTTTACTTATCTTAAGATCGTAACAGAACCTGTTATTATTTTTCGTCCATTTTTAGGATTGATAATATAGTAGT
>JAOASV010000005.1:21510-22077 GCA_030158535.1 Sediminibacterium sp. | reverse complement strand
TAAATTACTCAAGCTCATTGAAGAGCCGCCACCTAATACGTTGTTTATTTTAGTTGCAGAAAGTGAAGAACAAATTTTACCTACGCTACTAAGTAGGTGTCAACTTATCAAAGTGCCGCTGCTTTCCAACGAAGAAGTGGAAGAAGCTTTGTTTGAAAGAGCAAAAGCCAGCAAAGAAACAGCCAGCCAAATTGCGGGCATCGCAGAAGGCAATTACCGCGAGGCACTTCAACTTTTGCAACACTCCGAAGAAGATTGGCACTCCTATTTAAGAGAGTGGCTAAACGCCACTTTAAAGGGCGGCCCTATCGCACAGGTAAAATTTACGGAAGAAGCGGCTAAACTGGGTAGAGAAAAACAAAAACAGTTTTTGCGCTACTTTAACCACCTCCTTCAAATGAGCATCCGCATTAAAGTACTAGGAGCCGACCAGGTAAAAATGGGAGATCAAGAAAAGGATTTCGCGATTCGTTTAAATAAAATTGCTTCGGTAAGCCAGCAACAAGCCATAATTGAAGAACTGGACAAAGCCTCTTATTATATAGAGCGTAACGCCAATGGCAAAAT
>JAOASV010000005.1:10661-21500 GCA_030158535.1 Sediminibacterium sp. | reverse complement strand
AAATGCTATTTCAGGCCCTTACCCTTAAACTCTACCACATCATTCAAAACAAAACCTTAATTTTGAATGATTAGCATGGATATGACGTCCTTGCAAACCGCTTGATAATTCATAACTTATTGTTTATCAAGTACTTATTAACTAATAGTATAACTACATAATATGGGCTGTGGATCTTGTGGAACAAGTAAACCTGGTGGTTGCCAAAGTAATGGCGGCTGTAGCACAGGTGGATGTAACCGCTTAAACGTACACGATTGGCTTTTAAACCTTCCTTTTAGTGACCCCGAAAGCAGCTGCAAAATTGTTGAAGTAAGCTTCAAACAAGGCAGTCGCAAAGAATATTTTAGAAACGCTACCCTTCAATTTTTTGAAAAAGGAGACTATGTTACACTAGAAGGTGTGAGTGGTTTTGACGTAGGTGAAGTAAGCCTTACTGGCGAACTAGTGCGTATGCAGCTTAAAAAAAATAAGCTCGACGAAAACAGCCCAGAAATTAAAAAAATTATTCGCCGTGCCACAGAAAGAGATATCGAAGCTTTTCATATCAGCAAAGGCCGCGAAAAAGATATTTTAGCCAGAAGTAGAGCGGCGGCTATGGAACTGAATTTGCAAATGAAACTCAGTGAAGTGGAAATTCAGGCAGATGGTAAAAAAGCAACTTTCTTTTATACTGCAGACGACCGTGTAGACTTTAGAGAACTCATTAAAAAATACGCTACCGACTTTAAATTTAAAGTGGAAATGCGTCAGATAGGTATTCGTCAAGAAGCTGCAAAGCTTGGTGGCATTGGATCTTGCGGTAGAGAGCTTTGTTGTAGCACCTGGTTACACGACTTTAAAAGTGTAAACACCACAGCTGCCCGTTACCAAAACTTATCTATCAATCAAACCAAACTAAGTGGTCAGTGCGGTAGATTAAAATGTTGTTTAAACTTTGAATTAGACACTTACCTAGATGCACTGCAAAACTTCCCTGATTACGCAGATTCATTAGATACTGCCATGGGTACAGCGCACCTTATTAAAAAAGATATTTTCAAAAATTTAATGTGGTACATCTTACCTAATAATTCAAAACATTATCCACTTACCATTCAGCGCGTAAAAGAAATTAAACGCCTCAATGGACAAGGTGTAAAAGTTGACGAGTTACAAGCGGTAGAAGTAACCAGCAGTAAACCTAAAGAAGTAGAGCCAGCATTTGCGGATGTAGTTGGACAAATTAGTTTACGCTCATTAGAAAGAAACGATAAGAGAAGAAGAGACAATAATAGAGACAATAGAGGCGACAATCGTGGACCTAATAACAGATCTAACAACAATGGTCCAAGACCAAACAACAACGGACCAAGACCGGACCGCGGACCTAATAATAACGGACCTCGACCTAATAACAACGGACCTCGCCCTAACAACGGACCAAGACCTGATCGCGGACCTAACAACGGACCTCGCCCTAACAACGGACCTCGCCCTAACAATGGGCCAAGACCTAATAACAATGGGCCTAGGCCAGCTCAGGATGCTCCAAAAGCACCTGATCAATAGAAGTTGTTATTATAGCGCAAGCGGCCCTAATTTCGGCTTCAGTAATGATAAGTGGAGGTGCAACCCTAATGCGGTCGGGTGCAAATAAAAACCAATCGGTTATCAGTCCATTTTGTACGCAGGTATGCGCTACTTTTTGTGCGAGCGCATCAGATGTAAACTGCAAAGAAAACCAAAGTCCAATACCCTGCATTTGAACAATCGCAGGATGCTTAAGTAAGGTTTTTAATAATTCACTTTTTGCAGAAACAGTATCTATCCATTTTTGTTCCGTTAGAATTTCAAAAGCTTTTTTACCCGCAGCACAACTTACGGGGTGTCCACCAAATGTGGTGATATGACCAAGCACCGGTGCCACAGTTAACGTACTCATGAGTTTGTGACTCGAAATAAAAGCACCAAGCGGCATGCCACCACCAAGCGCTTTACCAACGAGTAAAACATCGGGCACTACACCCATTTGCTCAAACGCAAATAGTGAACCCGTGCGGCCAAAGCCAGATTGTATTTCATCAAAAATTAAAAGCACACAGTGTTCGTCGCATTTTTTTCGAATAGCAGCAAGCCATTCTTTTTTTCCAACCGTTACGCCACTCTCTGCTTGCACAGGTTCTACAATTACGCAGGCCACGGTTCCATCAATGGCATCAATAAGTGCATGATCGTTATAATTAAAATGATATACTTCAGGTAAGAGTGGTCTAAATGCATTACGCCAATACTCATCTCCCATTACACTTAAAGCGCCTTGCGTACTGCCATGATAAGCTTTATTACAAGCAATAATTTTTGTTTTGCCCGTAACACGCTTGGCTAGCTTAAGCGCGCCCTCTGTGGCTTCGGCGCCACTACTTGTAAAATAAACGCAGTCTAAATTATTAGGTAAATGACCAGCCAGTAACGACGCATACTGCACTTGCGGGCTTTCAATAAACTCGCCATACACAATCAGGTGCATGTATTTTGCAGCCTGCTCTTGCACCGCTTTTACAACTTCCGGATGGCTATGCCCAATATTACAAACACTAAAACCTGCAATAAAATCGGTGTAGGTTTTACCATGTACATCGGTGAGGGTCACACCCGCAGCTTCCACCATTTCGATACCAATGGGCGCCTCAGATGTTTGTGCGACGTGCTGTAAAAAAAGTTGACGGTTGTTCATAGCTTTTACAAGAATCACAAAGGTAAAGGTTTACTAAAGAACAGCACTTTACACAATTTTATTACATTCGTTTAAAAAAGAAGATGCCGGTTATACTTCCCGTTTTAGGTAAATCACCCAGTTTTGGAGAAAACTGCTTTATAGCGCCCAATGCAACAATCGTTGGTGATGTAAGCACAGGTAAAGAATGTAGTTTTTGGTTTAACGCCGTGGTAAGAGGCGATGTGCATTTTATTAAAATGGGCAACCGCGTAAACGTGCAAGACGGCGCAGTCATACACTGCACCTACCAGAAGCACCCCACTACCATTGGTAATAATGTGTCGATTGGGCACAACGCCATGGTGCATGGATGCACCATCCATGACAATGTACTCATTGGCATGGGGTCCATTGTGATGGACCGGTGTGTGGTCCATAGTAATTCCATTATAGCAGCAGGCGCTGTTGTATTAGAAGGAACCGTTGTAGAAGCAGGCAGTATCTACGCAGGCGTACCAGCAAAAAAAGTAAAAGAAGTATCTCCAACTTTAATAGAATCAGAAATTAATAGAATTGCAGAAAATTATGTGAAGTATGCGAGCTGGTATGACGCGGGTTAATGCGCAGCGTCCATGGTTGTTAAAATATTTAAGTAACTCACGTACCTATCAGCGGCAATTGCTCCTTCTTCGAGCGCCCGTTTAACAGCACATCCAGGTTCTTCTATGTGCATGCAATTGTTAAAATGACAATTACCCATTTGGGCGCGCATTTCAGGAAAATAATGTGCCAATTCCTGTTTAGAAATATCCACAAGACCTAACTCTCTGATGCCCGGCGTGTCAATGATGGCGCCACTTGTAGGCAGGTCAAACATTTCTGCAAAAGTAGTGGTATGCATACCTTTTCCGCTCCAACCACTAACTTCTTGGGTACGTAATTCGAGTGTTGGAAACACCGAATTAATAAAGGTAGATTTACCCACGCCACTATGTCCACTTAGGAGTGTTGTTTTACCTTCTAGTAGTGCGGCAATTTCAGCAACGCCTGTATTTTTTTCTACACTACATAGCATGACCTGATAACCAAAACTAGAATAAATTTTTTGTAAGTGCGCAAATTGATCCAACTCTTTTTGTTTGTACAAATCAGATTTGTTAAAAACAATAATGGCTGGAATATGATAGGCTTCGCAAGAAATTAAAAAACGGTCTATAAAACCTTGAGAGGTTTTAGGATCTTTTAGCGTGGCAAATAGTAAGCTCTGATCGAGATTTGCAGCAATAATATGGTGCTGGTGTTTGTTGTGTGGTGACACGCGCGCTACGTAATTTTTACGGTCACAAATGGTGTCAATCATCGCGGATTCTTCTAATACGTCTTCAATTTGCATCTCTACTTCATCACCTACGGCAATGGGATTGGTTGAGGTTAGTCCGCCAATTTTAAATACCCCTTTAATACGTGCATTGTACATTTTGCCCGTTTCCGCTTTGGCCATATACCAACTACCCGTAGACTTGTAAATTCTTGCTTTCATTTGCTGGAACGAAGATACGCCCACGCTTCAAAAGGGAGTGAATTGGAATAAAAAGAATTTTTGCGAAAGATTAACGGGGTATTTGGGGTTTTAAGCCTCCACATTGACCCTTAAAAGGGCTATTATTTGGTATCTTTGCAACCTATGGGAAAGTATGCACATGATAAAGTGGTGCCCTATGAACAAAGTGGGCTTACTAAAAAAGAGCAGGTTGCGAGCATGTTTGACAGCATCGCATTCAGGTACGATTTTTTGAACCGCTTTTTAAGTGCTGGTATCGATGTGAGTTGGCGTAAAAAAGCCATTCATGCATTAAATGAAGTGAAGCCTCAAATTATTTTGGATGTTGCAACAGGCACGGGTGATGTTGCCATTCTAACGCATCAATTAATTGCACCTAAGCATATCACGGGTGTTGATATTTCTGAAGGCATGCTTGCAGAAGGCAGAAAAAAAATTGCAGCGCTAGGATTACAAGATTCGATTGAACTAGTGAGTGGTGATAGCGAACAACTCGCATTTAACGACAATCATTTTGATGGTATCACTGTTGCGTTTGGTGTGCGTAATTTTGAACACTTAGAAACAGGTTTACAAGAAATGTTTCGTGTGTTACAACCAGGCGGCAAACTTGTGATACTTGAATTTTCAAAACCAAAACAGTTTTTATTTAAAGGCTTCTACAATATTTACATGAATTTAGTAGCGCCCGGTTTTGGCAAAATGATTGCAAAAAATAAAGAAGCCTACCAGTATTTAAATGATAGTGTTCAAGCTTTTCCAGAAGGAGACGCTTTTACCAGCATCATGAAAAAAGTAGGCTTTACATCTATTACTAGTAAGAAATTGACTTTTGGCATATGCACGATTTACTGCGGAAAAAAATAATAACCACTTTCATTATTTTGTTTTGCGCGGTTAGTAGTATACAGGCGCAGCGCGAAATATACCGTTCGTATAGAGACGACCTGCCTTACTATTTTGGATTAACCCTCGGCTATAACAAAAGCTATTTACATCATACCAAATCTGCTGATTTTTTAGCGTCGGATTCTATCATGTATGTAAATCCGGTATCTAGTGGTGGTATTACTATGGGCTTATTAGCAACCCTAAAAATTAATGATCATATAGAGCTTCGTGCAAATCCACAGCTTATCATTGGCGGATCTAAATACATCGACTACACATTAAAATCGGTTAAGCCCGGTGAGCAAACCCAGCAACAACAAATTTTACCTTCTACCCTTGTAAGCCTTCCGGCTCACTTTAAGTTAAATTCTGACCGAATTGATAATTTTAGATTGTACGTTTTAGGCGGTGTCAAATTTGACTTTGATTTATCTAGTAATTCAACCTCGCGTAACGCCGATGACCTCGTTAAATTACGAGCGGTAGATTTTGGATTAGAAGCTGGACTAGGGCTTAATTTTTATTTACCCTTTGTAACTGTTTCGCCAGAAATAAAATTCAGTTACGGGATCACCAATTTACACCAACTTGATCGCGGACTCAAATATTCCAATGTGCTTGATAAATTACAATCTAGAATGATCGTGTTTTCAATCCACTTAGAAGATTAATAGCGTCAAATAAAGCGGTAACATAATCGTCAATTATGAAAAATATAGTCATCAAAAACGTATCCATCGTAAACGAAGGAGCCACCACAACAGGTGATGTATGGATTAGAGATACCCGCATCGAAAAAATTGGATCGCAACTAGACCCTAGCATGCGCATAGAAGAAATAGACGGAACTGGACAAACCCTAATCCCTGGTGTTATTGATGATCAAGTGCATTTTAGAGAGCCTGGCCTCACACACAAGGCCACCATTTACACAGAGGCAAAAGCAGCTGTAAGAGGTGGGGTTACTTCGTTTATGGAAATGCCAAATACCAATCCGCCGGCATTTACACAGGACTTACTTGAGCAAAAATATGATACTGCTAAGCACCATGCACTTGCGAACTACTCCTTTTTTATGGGTACTTCCAACGATAATTTGGATGAAGTGCTACGCACCAACGATAAAAAAAATGACATCTGTGGTGTTAAAATATTTATGGGTTCTTCAACCGGAAATTTACTTGTTGAAAATCCTATTTTACTAGAAAGAATATTTGAAGGCTCTGAAGTTCTAATTGCTACACACTGCGAGGAAGAGCGCCTTATCAAAGACAATTTAGCTAAGGCAATTGCCGAAAATAGAAAACTAACCGCTGCAGATCATCCTATCATTAGAGACGAAGAAGTTTGTTTTGAATCTTCATTTAGAGCGGTACAAATGGCCAAAAAATTTGGCACCAGGCTGCATGTTTTACATATTACGACCGCTAAAGAATTACAACTATTTAGCAATATGCTGCCACTCGAAGAAAAAAGAATTACATCAGAAGTATGTGTACACCATTTACACTTTACTTCCGACGACTATGCACGTTTAGGCAATCAAATAAAATGCAATCCTGCTATTAAAGCACCACACAATAAAACGGCTTTATGGGAAGGATTACTAGATGACCGCCTTGATATTATTGCCACAGATCATGCCCCGCATACCTGGGCCGAAAAAGAGGAAGACTACCTACATGCACATGCAGGACTTCCACTCGTGCAGCACGCACTTGGTCTTATGTTACATTATGTAGCCGAGCAAAAAATTACCATTGAGCGTGTAGTAGAAAAAATGAGCCACGCACCAGCGCGCTGTTTTCAAATTAACAACCGAGGTTACATTAGAGAAGGCTACTACGCCGATCTAGTATTACTTGACAGAAATACCCCAGAAACCATTAGCAAAGAAAATATCCTATACAAATGCGGCTGGAGCCCACTCGAAGGCTTTACCCAACCCGCTACGGTTTCAAAAACTTTTGTAAATGGACATATGGTGTATGGAAATGGAGGATTTGATGAATCTAAGACTGGAATGCGTCTTCAGTTTAACAGATCCTAAATTATGCAGGTAGATAAAGATACCCTTCACGACCTCTCCATATTTAACAGCGATGAGTCTGTTTCTATTTTCAATTACCTCAATCAAACCGGAACGGTTGGGGGTAAAGAAATGCTTCGTTACCTCGTAGAGCATCCGCTTGGTAGCATCCAAAAAATTAAGGATACACAGGCCGTTATTCAGGCCCTTGCAAATACGCTACCTACATGGCCTTCCAAAATTACCAACGGCACCATTATGGTGGTGGCCAAATACTACGAAACACAGTTTGACCCATACCCACAGCAGCCCAGTTATTTTAATAGTAACTGGTATAAGATATTTCACGCACCAGATTATGCGCTAACTAAATACACCATCACCCACTGCGCCGATTTTTTAAATGGTATGTTTACGGTTCATCAACTTTTACTAGAATACAATCATCATCCAATGATTGCAAGCTGGACCGCTAGCATCGAAAAAAAATTAAGCAAGCCAGCGCTTGCGACCCTAAGGCTCATAGATGCTAAAACGGCAACACCGCAACAAATTTTAAGTATTGCTGGGCAAATCAGATCAAGGCATAAGCAAGATTTTTATGACCTGATAGATTTGTATAGCAGTATGGACGCCTATCAAAGTTTGGCGCGCGTATTTGTAGCACAGGATCTTTGCTTTCCAACTTTTACAACGGCACCTACTGCATGTGTAGAAGCAACGGGTTGCTACCATCCACTTTTACAAACACCTACTTCTTATAATATCACGCTCGAAAAAGAGAGCAACTTTTTATTTTTAACTGGCGCCAATATGGCGGGTAAGAGTACTTTCATTAAAGCCGTTGGGATTAGTGTATACCTGGCACATTTGGGCATGGGCGTTCCTGCAAAAACAATGGAGCTCACATTATTTGATGGACTTCTGAGCAACATCAATGTGATGGACAATATCATTAAAGGGGAAAGCTATTTTTACAACGAAGTAAAGCGCATAAAAAATACCATCGAAAAAATTAACGACGGAAAAAACTGGCTCATCCTCATCGACGAACTCTTTAAAGGCACCAATGTAGAAGATGCTATGAAGTGCAGTACTGCTGTCATTGAGGGCCTTCGCAAAATCAAACCTTCATTGTTTATATTATCAACACACCTCTACGAAATTGGCGCCAACTTAAAACAGTATTCCAATATTCAATTCAAATATTTTGAAACAAGTGTTCATGATGGTGAACTTGTTTTTCATTACCATTTAAAAGAAGGTATTAGTGATGACCGCTTAGGCTATCTCATTTTAAAAAGAGAAGGCGTTGTAGATTTATTACAAAACCTCTAATTTTTTTCATTCAGCAATTATTTCAGGTATTTATTCGGTGCCGTTTTTATAAGGCATTGTAGCCCTTACCTTTCTACAAGTATCAAAGTGTTTGTATGCTTGTAAAAACCATGGGAGCCGCTGTGATGGGCGTTGACGCCATCACTATTATTGTAGAAGTAAATGTAAGTATGGGGCAGGGCTACCAAATAGTTGGCCTTCCTGACATTGCTATTAAAGAAAGTTTACAAAGAACGGAGAGCGCTATCAAATCAAATGGATTTAGTATGCCGCGCATTAAAGTGGTCATCAATTTAGCGCCAGCGGATATCAAAAAAACGGGCTCGGCGTTTGACCTACCCATTGCCATTGGTATATTAGCCGCTAGTGACCAACTTATCCAAGAAGCCCAAATTCACAAGTACATGCTCATGGGAGAACTTGGCTTGGATGGCACCATTCATCCCATTAGAGGGGCACTGGCCATGGCCATTCGGGCTAAAAAAGAAAATGCACTTGGCATTATTTTACCAGCTGCCAATGCCAATGAAGCGTCCATGGTAAAAGGCCTGAACGTTTATGGTGTGGCGCATTTACAAGATGTGGTCAACTTTTTTGCTGCTGGAACATGCAGCCCCACCCATCAAATACATCCTGAAACTTTTTTAAACACAGACCCTGCGCTTTCCAATATCGATTTTAGTGAAGTAAGTGGACAAGACAATATAAAACGCGCCTTAGAAATTGCGGCGGCTGGGTCACACAACGTAATTTTAATTGGCCCGCCGGGCGCCGGAAAAACCATGCTAGCAAAAAGACTACCCAGTATTTTGCCGCCCTTAAATGTAGCAGAAGCACTTGAAACAACTCAAATTTATAGTGTGGCTGGTAAATTAGCCGCGGGCTCCTACTTGGTGCAATCAAGGCCTTTTAGATCGCCGCATCATACCATTTCTGACATTGCACTGATTGGCGGCGGCAGTCATCCACAACCCGGCGAAATTTCGTTGGCGCATAATGGTGTTTTGTTTTTAGATGAACTACCAGAATTTAAAAGATCTGTTTTAGAAGTGCTGCGTCAACCCATGGAAGAGCGCATGGTAAGTCTCGCCAGAGCAAGTATGTCGCTCACATACCCTGCTAACTTTATGCTGATAGCTTCCATGAACCCCTGCCCTTGTGGCTATTTCAATCATCCAACAAAATCTTGCAGCTGTCCGGCGGGCGCCGTAGAAAAATATTTAAACAGGGTGTCGGGTCCACTACTCGACCGCATAGACCTTCATGTAGAAGTAACCCCCGTAACACATCATGAATTAGACCGCAGCTCCCGGCCATCAGAATCAAACAGTATCAGAGAAAGGGTTTTAGCGGCTAGGGCCATTCAAAAAAACAGATACGAGCACTGCGCCAATACCTACACCAACGCACAAATTTCAAATAAAGAATTGGCTGATTTTTGCCCACTGGGGCCTAATAGCAAAGCCATACTAGCGTCGGCAATGGAAAAATTAAACTTAAGTGCGAGGGCTTACCACCGTATCATAAAAGTGAGTAGGACCATTGCAGATTTAGCAGGCGCACCACACATTTTACCTGAACATATCGCAGAAGCAGTCCAGTACCGGACACTAGACCGGGCTAATTGGAGCGCTAGTGGCGGTGGTTAAGCAAACAACGATACCTGAACTAATACTGGCCTGTATTTAGAAGCACAAGCGTGCAAGCATCCATGGTTTCAATCCCTTTTTGCTTTGCTACCATCGTAAATGCTTCATTTTCGGTACCCGGATTAAAAATAATACGTTTAGGCGCCAATGAAAACAAATACGGTATCAGCGCATGCTGTGCTGCGGGATTTACATATAGTGTAATGGTATGGATATCTGTTAACTCGGGCTCCCCGGTAACAATTGGGGTGTCATCTATATGACCTGGCTTAAGACCTATGCACGCAACAGGATGTCCATGCGCTACTAATAATTTTGTAGCTAAATAACTATAACGTTCCGGATTTTCGGAAGCACCAATGATCAAAGTTTTTTTAGGGTTGCTAGGTTGTGCTGTCATTTTTCAAAGATACATACTAATTGATCAAATTAAAGCAGGGCTTATACCCTGGCGGTTTTCAATGAAATTATTTTTTAAGTATTCTCGAAATATATTTTAACTTTACAATTCAACTTTTAACCCAAACAAACAACAATACCATGGCAAAAGCAAAAAAAGTAGCTCCAAAAAAAGCTGCTGCAAAAAAACCAGCTGCTAAAAAAGCAGTGAAAAAAGCCGCTCCTAAAAAAGCCGCTGCAAAAAAACCAGCTGCTAAAAAAGCAGTGAAAAAAG
>JAOASV010000005.1:0-10561 GCA_030158535.1 Sediminibacterium sp. | reverse complement strand
GCTCCTAAAAAAGCCGCTGCAAAAAAACCAGCTGCTAAAAAAGCAGTGAAAAAAGTAGCTCCTAAAAAAGCTGCTGCAAAAAAACCAGTAGCAAAAAAGGCTGTGAAAAAGGTAGCTCCTAAAAAAGCTGTTGCAAAAAAACCAGTAGCAAAAAAGGCTGTGAAAAAAGTAGCTCCTAAAAAAGCTGTTGCAAAAAAACCAGTAGCAAAAAAAGCTGTTAAAAAAGTTGTTGCAAAAAAGCCAGTAGCAAAAAAAGTAGCTCCTAAAAAAGTAACCGCTCCTGCTCCAGTTGCAGCACCAGCGCCAGTTGTAGCCCCTACGCTTTTTGAAGCGCCAGCAACAACTGAAACGCCAAACGCTTAATTGAATATCCGAACAACAGTTCGTCTAATAAAAAAAATCCTGTTACGTATAGTAGCAGGATTTTTTTATTGCTATCTTTAAAGGACTACACACTGTAGTTATCCAAACTCAAAAAACAAAACCATGCGCCGTTTTCTTTTTTTAATGCTTCTTGTAATTCCATCTATCATTTTTGCACAACCTGCAAATATTGTTTTTGAAAAAACAAAAAACATGAAGCGTCATGCCGGATTTTTTACTTTTTATGTAGATGAAGCCACCGGAAAAATATGGTTGGACATTGATAAAATTGGACAAGAATTTTTACTCGTCAATTCATTGTCTGCTGGTTTAGGATCTAATGATATTGGGCTTGACAGAGGACAAATTGGAGATACTAAAATTGTATTTTTTGAGCGCGTGGGAAAAAAATTATTGCTAGTGCAACCCAACTATGATTACCGCGCTAGTAGCCCCGATAAAAATGAAAAAAGAGCCGTGAAAGAATCTTTTGCAAGTTCTACCATTGGGTCTTTTGTTATAGAAGAAGAGCAAACGGGTCATTTATTAGTGGACGCTACTTCCTTTTTTGTAAAAGACGTGCATGGTGCAGCAGATAAAATTAAAAGCATGCGTCAAGGAACCTATTCGTTTAACGAACCGCGTTCTGCGATGTATTTTGCTAACACAAAAAATTTTCCACTCAATTCAGAATTTGAGGCCAGCATTACATTTACCGGTGGCGCCGACGCAGGCAGGTTTGTAACAACGGTAACGCCTTCACCAGAAGCGATTACGCTGCGCATGCATACTTCCTTTGTTCAACTTCCTGATAATCAGTACAAACCAAGACAATATGATATCAGAAGTGGGTATTTTGGCATTTCTTATTTCGACTATAGTTCGGATTTTACCACGCCTATTCAGCAGCGTTTTATTTCAAGACATAGACTCGCTAAAAAGGATCCAACTGCCCAGGTTAGCGAACCCGTTACCCCAATTGTATACTATCTAGATAATGGTACACCGGAACCTATCAGATCTGCTCTATTAGAAGGCGGCCGCTGGTGGAATCAAGCTTTTGAAGCTGCAGGTTATAAAAATGCATTTATTGTAAAGGTGCTTCCTGATAGTTGCGACCCCATGGATATCAGGTACAATATGATCAATTGGGTGCACCGTTCTACGCGCGGATGGAGTTATGGCGCTACTGTAACAGACCCTCGCACTGGTGAAATCATTAAAGGTCAGGTTACGCTGGGCTCACTACGCGTTAGACAAGACTATTTGATTTTTACAGGACTACTAGCACCTTATGAAACAGGAAAGCCGGTTCCTAACACTATGAGAGAAGCAGCGCTTCAGCGTTTACGTCAACTCTCTGCACACGAAATTGGACATACCTTAGGCTTGCAACATAACTACGCATCTAGTTATAACGATCGAGCTTCTGTAATGGATTATCCGCATCCTAATATTTTTATCAATGAAAAAGGAGAGATGGATTTTTCTAAAGTATATACCAACACCATTGGTGAGTGGGATAAAAGAGCCATCATGTATGGATACCAAGATTTTGACAAAAGCATCAACGAAAATAATGCACTACAAAATTTATTAGCAGAAAATACAAAGCAAGGACTCTTATTTATTGCCGATGCCGACGCGCGCGCTGCGAGTGGCTTTCACCCCTATGCACATTTATGGGACAATGAAAAAGATGCAACCATCGGATTAAAAAATACACTTGCCGTAAGAGCAAAAGCACTAGATAATTTTTCTGAAAATACCATTAGACCTGGTGCACCCATGGCTACACTTGAAGAGGTACTCGTGCCAGTTTATAATTACCACCGTTATCAATTAGAAGCCGTTTGTAAAATTATTGGCGGCACTGATTATAGTTATAGCACCAGAGGTGACGCAACGCAAAAACCAAAAATGGTAGCAGATGCGGCACAAAAAAATGCACTACAAGTAGCAGTAGGTTGTTTATCACCAAGCATATTAACGATACCTCCTTTTATTGCAGCACAAATTCCTCCAAGACCTCCTATGTATTATGGTGGTGAATTATTTGCCAAAAGAACAGGTATGAGTTTTGATCCACTAGCAGCCGCAGAAGCTTTAGCAGATTTTGAACTTGCGTTTTTATGCAATCCAGAAAGAGCGAATAGGTTGGAAATTAATAAAGCAAATGGCGCTAGTATTGGATTTGGAGAAGTGATAGATGCGCTCGTTGCGGAACTATTTAAAAAGCCACTCAACAAAGGACTAGAAGAAATGGTAGGACTTCAAACTAGACAAATGTTGGTGACCTGGTTACTGGGCGTTGCACAGTCTGAACAAAGCAATTATCAAGTAAAAGCGATTTGTTCTGAAAAATTAGCGGAGATCAAAAAATGGAGTATGGATCAAATCAAAGCAAACAAATACAAAACACATTTTGCTTATTTGATAGACCGCATCGAACATCCAAAAGACATTAGCTTACCTAAGCACAAAGAAATGGCACCAGGTGCACCTATTGGATGTGATATGGATTAGTAAACGCTTTAACAGAACGCTGTAACAGCTTATACCAACATACGTAAAGGCTCTTCTAATAAAGATTTTAGTGTTTGTAAGAACGCGGCTCCTGCTGCACCATCCACAACACGGTGGTCGCAACTGAGTGTCACTTTCATTACATTGCCCGGTACCACTTGACCATTTTTCACAACCGGTACTTGTGCAATACCACCTACTGCAAGAATACATGCATCTGGTGGATTGATAATGGCCGTAAATTCATCTACGCCAAACATACCTAAGTTAGAAATGGTAAATGTGCTGCCTTCCCAATCGGCAGGTTGTAATTTTTTATCTTTTGCTTTTTGCGCAAAACCTTTTACAGTAACACCAATTTCACTGAGTGATTTGGTATCTGCAAAACGTACAACTGGAACAAGTAAACCTTCGTCTACCGCAACAGCAATACCAATATTTACATGATGGTTCGTACGAATGGTATCGCCAAGCCAGCTGCTATTAATTTTTGGATGTTGTTTTAATGAAAGTGCCGTCGCTTTAACAACCATATCATTGAAACTAATTTTTACCGGCGCCACTTCATTAATTTTTGCACGCGCTGCAACAGCTGCGTCCATATCAATGGTCATGGTGATGTAAAAATGTGGAGCCGTAAATAAGCTTTCACTTAAGCGGCGTGCAATCGTTTTACGCATTTGAGAAACCGGCTGGTCTTCAAAACTTACAACACCAGCAGGTCCAGTTTGAATTGCTGGAGCAGCAGCGCTTACTGCTTGAGTAACAGATGCAGCAGCTGGAACATATCCGTCAATATCAAATTTGGTGATACGTCCATTATCGCCAGTTCCTTTTACATATTTTAAATCAATGCCACGCTCTTCTGCCATTTTTCTGGCAAGTGGGCTAGCAAAAATTCTTCCTTCGTTAACAACCACCTGAACTGCAGGTGCAGCAGCAGTTGCCTGAGCAGGCGCTGATGGAGCCACAGCTGGGCTTGCCGCAGGTGCAGTAGCAGCAGGTGCTGAAGCGGTTGCTCCATTTTTTACAGCGGCAACAATTGCATCCACATTTGTACCAGCAGCACCAATTACGCAAAGTAAATCGTTTACTAAAATTTTCTCTCCCGCTTTTGCACCTTGGTATAATAAAATACCATCTTTATAACTTTCAAGTTCCATGGTTGCTTTATCGGTTTCGATATCCGCTAACACTTCCCCTTTTTTTACAGTATCTCCTACATTTTTTTGCCAACCTGCAATTACCCCTTCGGTCATGGTATCGCTTAAGCGTGGCATAAGTACTACTTCATCCATAGCTGCCACATCAAGTGCAGGACTTGCAGACGCTGCAACAGGTGCAGCAGTTGCTGTAGCTGGTGCAGGCTCCGTAGCAGGCGCTGCAGCCGGCGAACCCGCTCCAACAGATGCTATCAGTGAAGCAACATCTTCACCAGCCTTACCAATAATGGCAAGCAAATCATTGACTTGCAATTTGCCTCCTTTTGTAGTACCTATATGCAATAAAACACCCTCTTGGTAGCTCTCAAGCTCCATAGTTGCTTTATCTGTTTCGATTTCAGCTAATAAATCACCTTTTTTTACCGCATCGCCCACATTTTTGTGCCAAGCTGCAATAACACCTTCGGTCATTGTATCACTTAAGCGGGGCATTAAAATCACTTCAGCCATAAGATTCGGTTGCGCTTTTAATTAAGGCTCGAAATTAAGGAAAAAAGGGATTGAGCACCCCCAAAAAGCCCGTTTATTTGCCCAATTATAACCGAAACCTTACTTTTACGTGAAAGCGGCCACCTATGACATCCATGATTTCTGAAGGCATCGAAATAAGTGTAGAAACTTTCTACCAATCGGACTATAGCAGTGCCGTTTCCAACGAATTCATGTTTGCCTACCGCATTACCATCGAAAATCACAACCATTTTAATGTAAAACTGCTTCGCAGGCACTGGGAAATATTTGATAGCTGCGGCGAGCATAAGGTAGTTGATGGCGAGGGGGTTATTGGAATTCAACCCATTATTAAGCCGTCGGACCGGTACCAGTATATCAGCGGCTGTAATTTAAAGTCGGAACTAGGGCGTATGCAGGGCTCCTATGAAATGGAAAACGAAAATGACAAGACACTTTTTACCGTTACCATTCCTCCTTTTGACCTGATTGTGCCTTCTAAATTAAACTAATCACTTACTATCTAAGCCTTGTTGTAAGCTTTGTTGTAAAGCTTATCGTTATGGCTTGTATTTCGCCTGTTCAAAAATAATTTTTGCAGGCGTTCGCATCACTTTATCAAGTGACATTGCTTTGTTTTTTTGTAGCCAAGCTTCTACAATTCTATAGCCTACAAACTGTCCAATAAATCCGGGAGATGCATCCCCAAACACTGCCGTGTTAGGACCATCCATCATGTAGTCACCAATCAAAGAAGGATCTTTTTGATAGAGTAAATTATTTTGAACAAAAAACGACCAGATATCTTTTTCACTTTTGTAACAACCTTCTAATTGTGCGGCAGTATATCCAGTTACAATACTATCCGGCGTATTTGGTTGCACTTGTTTTAAAAAATATAAACGCTTTCCGGCTTCTACCATTTGTTCGCAAAGTGGTGCGCCTGCATCTTGAAGTGGAAACATATCATCCAAGATATTTTTCATACAATTGGTAGCCATATAAGACTTCTCGAAACGCCTTGAAACATAAGTAGGGTAAAGGCTCTGTCCTTCTTCCGACAAATAAATTGGATCATTTTTTCCAAGGTACATTTGAAGTCCAATAGCGAGTGCATCTATGGTAATGATGTTTCCAAAACTATTTATGGGTCCTATAAATGTGATGAGTTTTGTAGGCAATTTGTAATCCGGAAAATAATATTTCACATATTTCAAACCTTCTTTAATAGCAGCTTCTTCGGTTTTAATCGAAGCAAATTGAGTGCTGACTTGTTTGAACATCAATTGGTATGCACTCATAAATTGAGGCACATCTTTTACCGCTGTTTGTGGCGTAGTTGCTAAAATATTGTATAAAAAATCTTGCGTAAATAAGGGTTCTTGTCCAGCTAATTTTTGCAAAGAAACATCCAAACGCAAAGTGTCTATTGCAAAAAAAGACTGCTCATACCGAACCGTTGTAAGTGGCACATCGATAGCAGTGATATCGGGTGTTTTTTGAGCCGAATTACAGCTAAGGCACAAAACAGTTGCGGCAATAAATAGGAACTTTGTCATGGAACAAATTTGATGCAAAGATGTTATTTAAATTCGTTAGTAAATAAACAAGATTTAAATGAGATAGGTGGTATTTGGTAAGTAAAAGTTACTGACCTTTGCAGCCACCGCAGTTATAGCTATGAAAATAAGTATCGCGCAACAGAACTACCACATTGGCAATTTCGAAGCAAACACCGAAAAAATGTTGGCTGCCATAGAACTTGCCAAAAAAGAAGGCGCTGATCTTATATTATTTAGCGAAATGAGTGTTTGCGGCTACCCTGCCCGCGATTTTGTTGAGTTTGAGGATTTTATTGACAAATGCTACGAAAGTATTGATACCATTAGAAAAGCAGCCGACACCATTGGCGTATTAATTGGAAGTCCGACGCGCAATCCTGGCAAAAAAGGGAAAGATTTATTTAACGCGGCATTTTTCTTGTATGAACAAAAAATTGTAGCAGAAATTCATAAAACCCTACTGCCTACTTACGACGTTTTTGACGAAAACAGATATTTCGAAGCAGCGAGCAGTTGGCAGGTGATTCCATTTAAAGGAAAAAAATTAGCCGTTACCATTTGTGAAGACATTTGGAACCTAGGGGACAATCCACTGTATACAATTTGTCCGATGGACAAGATGATGCAACAGGAACCAGATATACTATTAAACTTAAGCGCTTCTCCATTTGACTATACCCATGACGAAGACAGAAAAGCAACCATCAAGTCGAATGTGGTAAAATATAAAAAACCATTGTTCTATTGCAATGCAGTTGGTAGTCAAACTGAAATTGTATTTGATGGTGCTTCCCTTGTGTTTGACAAGGATGCCAACTTATGTGGCGCATTGCCTATGTTTGAATCTGCAATGCAAGTATTTGAATGCAACGAGGATGGAAGCATCAATGCACCCATCCTTGAACCAGCAGCATCTTTACCAAGCAAAGAACTTAATCCTGCTCACCTTGTTCCTGAATTAAATATCGATCAAGTATACAAAGCACTTGTACTAGGTGTTAAAGATTATTTTACTAAGATGGGCTTCAAAAAAGCAATCCTTGGTTCTTCGGGTGGTATTGATTCCGCTGTCACTTTAGCGATTGCATGTGAGGCTTTAGGAAAAGAAAATGTGTACGCCGTGTTAATGCCTTCACCTTATTCCACGCCACACTCTGTTGACGATGCAGTAGAGTTGAGCAAAAACCTTGACAACCCTTACGATATTATTCCAATCAAAGAAGTCTATGAAAGCTTCTTGCACACATTAGAACCCATTTTTAAAGGCCTGCCTTTTTCTTTGGCGGAGGAAAATATACAGAGCAGGTCGAGAGGGAATATCTTGATGGCCATTGCGAATAAATTAGGCTATGATTTATTGAATACTTCCAACAAAAGTGAATTGGCAACTGGCTATGGAACACTCTATGGCGATATGGCAGGCGGCTTAGGTGTATTGGGTGATTGCTACAAATTACAAGTGTATGCATTAGCCAACTATATTAATGCAAAAAAAGAAATCATACCTCAAAATATGATTGACAAAGCACCAAGTGCAGAATTAAGACCCGATCAAAAGGATAGCGATAGCTTACCTGACTACGCGATATTGGACCAAATTTTATATCAATACATCGAAAAACGCGCAGACCCTGCAGTGATTAAAGCCCTTGGTTTTGAAGCAGCATTGGTAGACCGTACCTTAAAGATGGTGAACACCAATGAATACAAACGAAATCAATTCTGTCCTATTATACGTATATCGCCAAAAGCATTCGGCGTGGGAAGAAGAATGCCTATTGTTGGAAAATATTTAAATTAAATTATGAGAAACAAAACGATTGCTTGCTTAGCTGCTGTTTTACTTTTTTTAAGCCTGGACACCCTTGCGCAAAAAAATGCCCCTATTTTACCAGGGGCTTATCAAACAGCCCAATACCTTCCTTTATTAAAGGGCAAGAGAGTGGGCTTATTTACCAACCATACCGCTACGGTAGGCAAAAAACATTTGATAGATACTTTACTTGCAACTGGGATTCATTTACAAAAAGTATTCACACCTGAACATGGATTGAGAGGCACTGCAGATGCAGGAGAAAAAACCAATGATGGCGTTGATGAAGCCACAGGAGTTCAAATTGTTTCACTATACGGCAAAAAAAATAGACCAAGTGACACAGATTTAAAAGATGTAGATGTATTGGTATTTGACATTCAAGATGTGGGTACTCGTTTTTACACTTATATCTCTTCACTACAATATTACATGGAAGCTGCATGGGCCAACAACAAACCATTGATCATTTTAGATCGTCCGAATCCTAATGGACATTATGTAGATGGGCCAGTTTTAGAAATGCCTTATAGTAGTTTTGTTGGCAAAAAAGCAGTGCCGATTGTGTATGGCTTAACGATGGGCGAATATGCAAAAATGCTGGTGGGAGAAAAATGGTTGACTGCACCTGCTGATAGCAATATCAATAAAACAGCAAGTCCCATTCAATTAACAGTGATTGCATGTAAAAACTATGACCACAATTCCATGTACACTTTCAATATTGCACCTTCGCCTAATTTGCCAGACATGAATGCCATTTACTGGTATCCTACAACTTGCCTAATCGAAGGCTCCGTAATGAGTGAGGGACGTGGCACTGCACATGCATTTGCCTATATTGGCCATCCAAGTATCAAAGGCAAGACTTTTAGTTTTACGCCAGGACCAAGAACGGGTGCCATGAGTTCAAAATTATATGGTCAAAAATGTTTTGGATGGGATTTAAGCAATCAACAAGCTCCAAAAAATAAGATTGATCTAGATTTAATCATTGAGATGTACCAAGCTTTCCCTGAAAAAGATAGTTTTTTTATTGAGCCAAAATCAAAATTAGCAACCGACTATTTCTTCAACAAATTAGCAGGCAATGCAACATTAATGGAGCAATTAAAAAATGGTCAATCCGCAGCTGCTATCAGAGCTAGCTGGCAGCCAGGTTTAATTGCCTTTAAAAACATGCGTAAAAAATACTTATTGTATAAAGATTTTGAATAAGCAAGTAATCTTAATTTTTTGAAATTCATTTAGATTTTACTTTCTATAAAAAAAGGTCCCGAATCATCGGGACCTTTTTTATTCGTTTGAGCTATATAAAACTCAAAAACTTAATCAATTATTAACCGCCTATTATTGGAATTGCTAACTGATGTACCGCATCATTCAATTGCTTGATCCCTGTTTTCTTAAGGGTATCCAATTTATTGAACTCCGCATCTACTTGTGTTTTTAATAATTCATACACCCCTTGCACTTGCTTGGTTGGTGCTGTGTAACCAGATGCTGCAGACTCAAATACACCAGCAATTTTATCATCTAAACGGATCGGGAAGTTTAATACATCCTGTCCGCTCTTTGCTTTTGTCTGATGTAATGCTTCCTCAATTGAAGTCAAACTAGTTAATACTTCTTTTGCTTGCTTTTGGAATACAGTGTCTTTAGTCTTCTTCTGCAATACATTGATCTGTGCACGCAATTCTTTGATGCTCTTTAAATTTTTCATGATCTCGCTAAAAGTGCCAGCCACTTTTAATAAAAACTGCTCCTGCGCTTTTAAGTCGGCATCAGACACTTTATAATTTGGATCAGCTACAATCGTGAATGGCTGTTCAGTCACTGTATTGTCAATAGTCACTTTTGCAGTGTATTTACCAGGTGCGGCTAAAACCGGACTAGTAGAACCATTCCAAAGAATCAAACCAGCCTCTGGTTTTTCTGCTTCCTTATGGTACATATTCCACACATAGGTTTGGAAACCAGATTCTGTGCTTGGCCCTCCTGGCTCAGAATGATTGATTGTTTTAATCACTTTCTTTTGATCATCTAAAATGCTAATCATGACTCTTGTTGAATCAGAAGGATTACCTGCTTTCCAATATTTGATCACCACGCCTTTTGCAGGATTCATACCCACATTTGCAGGCATGCTTACACTTGCACCACGACTTCTTCTGCCACCCATTTGCGGAGGTACACGATAGGTATTTGCAATTGGGAATACCTGACTTACCGAAGGAGCTGATTGGAAATTTTCGACAAAAGACAAATCATCCAAGATATAAATACTTCTTCCTTGTGTTGCTACAATCAAGTTCTGGTCTTTGATCAATAAATCTGTAATAGGTGTAACAGGCAAATTCAATTGAAAACGCTCCCAAGAAGCACCGTCATTGATTGAAACGTATAAACCATATTCTGTACCTGCAAACAATACACCTGCTTTTCTTGGGCTTGCCACAATCGCTCTAGTGAAATGCAAAGGATCAATACCATTGGTGATCTTAGTCCAAGTAGCGCCGTAATCTGTTGTCTTATAAATATAAGGTGCAAAATCATCTAACTTATATCTAGTCCCTGCAAAATAAGCCGTTCCCTTGCGTATTGGATCCACTTCTACTCTATTC
>JAOASV010000004.1 GCA_030158535.1 Sediminibacterium sp. | reverse complement strand
GTTCATGTAACGTGTTTCGCCTTTAGCTGTTTTTAATAATAAGTTAGCAGGTAAAATAGGTACAGATGATCCACCCGGAATACAAGCTTTTAATTTTTTACCATTTGCGATACCACCACAATACTCGTCAGAGTAAATAAAATCTTCTACCGAAATGGTCATATCAATTTCATACACACCTGGCTTATTGATATTACCACATGCAGAAATTAATTTTGTACCCGTTGATCTTCCAACGCCAATTTTAGCATACTCTTCGCCACCCATGTTGATGATTGGAACCACAGCTGCTAAAGTTTCTACGTTGTTAACCACCGTAGGTCTTTGCCATACACCCTGAATAGCTGGGAATGGTGGCTTAATACGTGGGTTACCACGCTTACCTTCTAATGATTCGATAAGCGCTGTTTCTTCACCACAGATATAAGCACCCGCACCACGCTGAACGTGAATTTCACAATCAAAGCCAGTGCCTAAAATATTTTTTCCTAAAAAGCCATTGGCTTTTGCTTCGTTAATGGCGTTTTCTAAAATATCAACGATCCATGCATACTCGCCACGGATATAAATGTACGTGTCGTTACTACCTAGTGCAAAACTTGATACGATCAAGCCTTCAATTAATAAGTGTGGTAAAAACTCCATGAGGTAGCGGTCTTTAAAAGTACCTGGCTCACTCTCATCCGCATTACACACGAGGTGACGAGGCACCCCTTCAGGCTTTGCAATAAAACTCCACTTCATACCGGCAGGGAAACCCGCTCCACCTCTACCACGCAAGCCACTTTTTTTAACCTCTTCCACAATGCTTTCGGGATTCATTTGCTTCAGCGCTTTTTCTACGCTTTGGTAACCACCTTCGCGTCTATACACGTCAAAACCTCTGATACCCTCAACATGTGCTTTTGCTAATAATAATTTTACACTCATATATTTCTAGTTGAGTACGCCTGCAGATTTTCTGCATTCGTCAATGATAGCGTCTACTTTTTCTTTGGTTAAATGTTCACGGTAATGTTTACCAAGTTGCATCATAGGTGCATAACCACAAGCTCCTAAACACTCTACTGTTTTTAAAGTAAATAAACCATCCGCTGTTGTTTCACCAGGTTTAATACCAAGTGTTTTTTCGATATATGCGATGATGTCATCACTACCACGTAACATACACGGACCTGTTTGACAAACTTCAAACATATATTTACCTACAGGCTTTGTATTGTACATGCTATAAAAAGTAGCTACTTCATATACTTCGATAGGTGTGATTTGTAACAACTCCGCTACATAATCCATGGTTTCGGTACTTAACCAGCCACCAAAACTATCTTGCGCTAAATGCAAAACAGGAAGTAATGCACTCTTCTGCTTTCCTTCTGGGTAACGGGCTACAAGCCTTTTTACCTCTGCTAATTGTGCTTCAGAAAATTTTACCATTGTTACTATATTTTATGCGTCTAACTCGCCCGCAATTAAATTAAGACTACTCATTGTTACGATCGCATCACTTAACATGCCGCCCGTAATTAATTCTGGATATGCTTGATAATAAATGAAACAAGGTCTTCTAAAATGAAGACGGAAAGGTGTTCTACCACCATCACTTACCAAATAAAAACCAAGCTCACCGTTACCACCTTCTACGGCGTTATAAATTTCACCTTTAGGCATTTCCACTTCTCCCATTACAATTTTGAAATGCCAAATCAAAGATTCCATCTTGGTATAAACGTCCTCTTTTTTAGGTAGGTAATATTCTGGAACATCGGCGTGGAAAATTTCCGCGTCGGTGCCTTTAAATTCTTGTACTTTTTTATACGCTTGCTCAATAATGCTTAAACTCTGCCACATTTCCTGGTTACGCACCAAAAAGCGGTCGTAATTATCACCGGTTTTTCCTACTGGAATGGTAAAATCAAAATCTTGATAACTACTATACGGTTGATGTACACGTACATCATAGTCTACACCAGCAGCTCTTAAATTAGGACCTGTAAAACCATAGTTTAATGCACGCTCTGCACTGATAGCGCCACCACCAATGGTACGCTCCATAAAAATTCTATTGCGTGCAAATAGGTTTTCAAACTCTTTTAAAACTTTTGGATATTCTTTTAAGAATTTTTCGAGTTTCTCAAACGCTGTATTTGTGAAATTCCTTTCAAAGCCGCCAATACGCCCAATATTAGTAGTAAGGCGGGACCCACATACTTCTTCATATATTTCATAGATTAATTCACGGTATTGCATCACATACAAGAAACCCGTATAGGCACCTGTATCCACACCCACAATAGAGTTACAAATTAAGTGATCCGATATACGCGCAAGCTCCATAATAATCACGCGCAAATAATCGACACGCTTTGGCGTTTGAACACCTAAAAACTTTTCGCAGGTTAAATGCCATCCCATATTATTGATAGGGCTACTGCAATAATTTAAACGGTCGGTAATGGGTGTAATTTGATAGAGGGGTCTGCGCTCCGCTAACTTTTCAAAAGCACGGTGGATGTAACCTACGGTTTGCTCTGTCGAAACAATGCGCTCTCCATCAAGTTCCATAATATTTTGGAATACACCATGCGTTGCAGGGTGCGTAGGACCTACGTTTAAAGTAGTCGTTTGTTTTTCGATAGAGCCTTCTGGCAGTGTTATATGATGTTGTTGATGCGCTAACATGTCGTTTAATTATTTTGGTTATTATCCTCTTCCAAACATTTCGTCGTCTTTGTCAATTCTTGTTTGATCTTCTAAAGGATATTCTTTTCTGAGTGGGAAATAATCCATCTCATCCACATTTAAAATTCTTTTTAGGTTGGGATGACCTACAAAATTAACGCCATAGAAATCGTAGGTTTCGCGCTCCATCCAATTGGCACTTGAAAATAAATTGCAAGCCGTAAAAACATCAGGCGCAGCAACAGGAACAAATATTTTAAAACGCAAGCGCACATTTTCTGTAAGGTTGTGCAAGTGATATACCACAGAAATTTCGCGTCCTGCATCATCCGGAAAATTTACACCACAGATGTCTGTTAAAAATTGGAATTGTAAACTAGGTTCGTCATACAAAAACTGCAACACTTTTAAATTGTTAGCAGCAGTTGCCTCAAAACTTAATAGGCCATACGATTCTTCAAAATTAGAAACAAGGTCTCCAAATTTTTCTTGCAACTTGTTTTGAATGTCCTGGTTGGTAAGTGCCATACTTGATTATTGAATACCGTAAGAGTTTAATAATGTTTTGTATTGTTCAGAATGTCTACGACGAATGCTTTCCTCTCCCACTAAATCCTGAATTTTCATAAAGCCATCTAAAATAGCTTCTGGTCTTGGAGGACAGCCTGGCACGTATACATCTACCGGAATTACCTGGTCAATACCTTGGAGTACACTGTAGGTATCAAATATTCCACCGCTTGACGCACAAGCACCAATGGCAATTACCCAACGAGGCTCTGCCATTTGAAGGTATACCTGACGTAGTACAGGACCCATTTTTTTAGCAATGGTGCCCATTACCATCAGAAGGTCACATTGGCGTGGCGAAAAACCCACACGCTCCGAACCAAAACGAGAAAGGTCGTAATGCGATCCCATGGTTGCCATAAACTCAATACCACAACAAGATGTGGCAAATGGTAAAGGCCATATCGAATTTTTACGTGCAAGACCCACTACGCTACTAAGCTGAGTGGTAAAAAAACCTTCACCTGTAAAACCCGGAGGCGCTTCTACAGCACCCACTGCATCTGCAGTTGTGGCTAAAATAGGTGTGGTATTAAATCGTACTGGACGTGACATAGTATTTATATTAAAATTAATCTTCCCAAGTAAGTGCACCCTTTTTGATAATGTAAATAAAGCCTACTAAGAAAAAGCCTACAAACATAAGCACAGCGCTATATCCAGCCCATCCTAGTTCTCTAAAATTAACCGCGTACGGATAAAAGAAAATAACTTCTACATCAAACAAAACAAACAAAATAGCCACCAAAAAATACTTGATCGCCATAGGTTGTCTTGCATCACCGTGGGTTTCAATTCCACTCGCAAAGTTTTCTAATTTATCAGAAGTATTACGTTTAGGTCCTACCCATTGTGACACACCAATCATGGTGGCAACAAAACCAGCAGCAAAAATTAATTGTATGCCAATTGGAAGGTAGTTAGAGGCGAGATTGGTAGCAGATGCATCCATCAAAAATGTACTCCAAGTCATATACTTGTTTTAGTCGCCGCAAAAATACACCCCAGAAGGGATATAAACGAAAAACTCCCCAATTTGGGGAGTCTTTTTTAGCATTATTTTAAAGGAAATAGCAGTTTAGCCTTTTTTAACTGGTGCAGCTGCTGGTTTACCTTGTGGTTTAGAGTAATAATCGATGTTTTTTTGGATGGCAACACGCTGCTCAGAGGCAAATTTGTTGTTTTCATCTGCAGCATCTGGATATAACGTAATCATTTGATCT
>JAOASV010000003.1 GCA_030158535.1 Sediminibacterium sp. | reverse complement strand
ACCGAGTTGTTACTTGCCGCATCCAGTTCATGAATATTTAAAGAAGTGCCAGCGTCAAAAGATACACAACTGTTACAGGTGTTACAAGCTTCACCATCTGGAGTTGGGCTAGTACAGTTGATGGTTTTAGCTAAAATTCTGGCACATGTTGTTTTACCAACGCCTCTTGGTCCACAAAACAAAAACGCATGCGCGAGTTGGTTGTTTTTAATGGCGTTTTTAAGGGTTGTCGTAATATGCGACTGCCCAACAACGGTGTTAAAGTTTTGGGGTCTATACTTACGAGCCGATACAACAAAATGATTTTCCATAACAGGGTTGCAATATAAGCACAACGGTAGGCTTACCCTTATCTAAATCCCACCTTTTTTGCACATGGGTATAATTTTAGCCGTACACCATTTCTGGGTGACGCTCAAAAGGCTTGGAGTCATGAAAAAGACACCTAAAAGTGACCATTCTGCGGCTTGGACTGGCACCTAAACTCTTATAGATATTGAGCATTTTTGGATTCCAATCGCCAGCCCATCCCATTTCGTAGCGGTCATACCAACCTTTGTTTTTAATAAGTAGAGAGCATTCCTGAATCATAAAGCTGTCTATGCCAAGTGATTGATATTTTGGAACAATACCAAAAGCCAGTCCGGTTAGTTGTTTGTTTTTGCCCGTTTTTGTCATGTATAACAAACGAAGTTTTTCGAACCAGCCCAGCTTACCATTAAAATGTTTGAAATATTGATTGAGGTCCGGAATATTAATGAACATGCCAATGGGCTCTTCTTTATAATAGGCAAACCAAACAAGACGCTCGTCCATAATTGGTTTCATGGTTTTAAAAAGCTTGATCACTTGTTCTTTGGTAATTTCTTTGGCCTCACCATGTTGCGCCCATGCGGCGTTGTAAACCGTTGCAAAGTCGCCCGCATATTTTTCAAGCTCGCTTAATTTAACATGCTTGGCTACATAATCGGGCTTTGCTGCAAAACGGGCGTGTCTTTCCGGGAACCTGCTAGGAAGTTCATCATTAACGCTCATAGCGTAATAATACTGGTTGTAATAATTTTGAAAACCGTAGTTGGTAAAAAGTGTTTCGTAATATGCTGGATTATACGACATACCATACATAGGAGGCTTGTCAAAACCTTCTACCATTAGTCCCCACCACTTGTCTCTGTCCCCAAAATTAATAGGCCCATCCATGGCTTCCATTCCTTTTTGAGCAAGCCAATCTTTAGCTGTATCAAATAATAAATTTGCAGCCGCTTGGTCGTTGATGCAATCAAAAAAACCTACACCTCCCGTTTTAAAATCGGTTCCTTTATTGATATATTTTGAATTGGTAAATGCTGCAATACGCCCTACAAGTGAGCCATCGTCTGTTTCTAGTATCCATCTTTTGGCTTCTCCGTATTTGAAATTTTTATTTTTAAGTGGGTCAAATACGTCATTGACCTCATTGTTAAGCGGTCTAATATAATTAGGATCACTTGCATTGATAATGGCTTGCACATCTAAAAAATCTTGTGCGGTAGCTGCGCTCGTTACTTCAATTAAATGCATCTTATTTCTTTGATTCAAAGTTAGGATATGGATGTTAGAGTTGGGGCTCTTCTTTTTTAAATAAAATACGTTCCATTTTTTTGTCATGGTCGTAAATGTCTTTTCTAAATTGTAAAACCCCATTGCTATCTACCCAGCTTGTAAAATAGGCCATAAAAACGGGGATTGTTTTTTTAAGTGTCACCCATTTTTCTTTTTGCTGGTGCATGGCCGTATCTATTTTAATAGCTGTCCAACTGGTATCATTTCTGAGTAGATAGCCGGCCATTTTGCGGGCGTCACCTAATCTAATACAGCCATGGCTTAGGCTCCTGTTTTGCTTTGCAAAAAGATGTTTGCCGGGCGTATCGTGTAAGTAAATATTATAGGCATTTGGAAATAAGAATTTCACAAGACCTAGTGAATTGGCAGCACCCGGTAATTGTCTAATAGTAGGCACATCGCCGGGGATGGTGATCTCCATATTTTTAGAAGCCAAGTAATTTTTATTTTTTCTCATGCCAGGTAAAATTTCTGCTTTCACTATACTTGGCGGCACATTCCAGTAAGGGCTAAAAACGATGTAGCGCATTCTGTTGCTAAATATAACCGTGTTATTGGATTCTGATCCAACAATAACGGGCATTTTAAACTGAATTTTACTGCTATCAAAAACAAGTAGTTGATAAGCTGGAATATTTACAACAATATAATTACTATCCATCATGGCGGGCATCCAACGTAAGCGCTCTAAATTAATGGCAATGGTATTTACATAGTCTTGAATAGGTGTGCTAATGGCTTTTAATAAGACTTTGTCAATGATACTACTTGAAGCAAGCCCCATTCTTTCTTGAAATTTATTAATGGCAATGCCAAGTGTATTGCTATAAAGCGATGTGGTATCTGTGCTTTTAAAATCTCCTAATAAACGCAGTTTCTTTTTTACCTGTCTAATAACCGGCACCATTTCTCCCTTTCTAATTTTTATGTTGGTGGGGTTAATATGTATGCCCGTATCAAGTGCTGCAATGGTAGAGAGGCTTGCAAAATTTTCGAGTAAAAGTTTAAAATTTTGACTACCGGTATTAAATCCCATTTTGGTAGCAGGGCTTAGCCAGTTTTTTAATTGATTGGCAAGTGTTAATGATTTTTTAGGAATACGCCAATTGAATGCAGCAGGATCCATATCACTTGGCATTAGCCATTTATCTGCATATTTAAAAAACGAGAGACTTAAGGACAACTCTATTTCTGCGGCTCCATTATTTTGAGAAAAACTTTGTTTGGTTAGTCTCGTAATAAACCCACTATCAACCGTATTTGGCGAAAGTTTGTTTACGTGTGTTATAAAATCTTTAGCTGTTTGCTTTACACCTTTTGGTTGCATCCAAACGTATTGATGATTATTGGAGGTGTAAAATTCCTTAATGGCAGCGCTGTATTTTTGATCTACTTGGTTATTAGCAATAAAAGAATCTAAAACAGCTTCCGTTAAACTGTCTTTTTGTTGCTTATTGTAGATATTACCCCAGCTATTGAAAGTGCTTGTGTGGGTGAATGCAAAAAGCATCAAGCCAAAAATTAAACGACTGCGAAGGGATGATTGAGTTGCTTGCATGCAGTTATTTATTGGTGCGTTTAATTTTTATAGATAAGTAAAGCGGCTGCAACCATACCAGCGGTTTCTGTTCTGAGTCTTGTGGCACCAAGGCTTACAGGGAGGTAGTTAGCGCTTAGCGCTGTTTCAATTTCAGAAGGCGTAAAATCACCTTCGGGTCCAATCAAAATACTGGTATCGTTATTCTTTGGCACGTCTTTGAGTTCTGTTTTATTACCCTCTTCACAATGTGCAATAAGTTTTTGTGCCGATGGATGTTCTTTTATAAATGTAGCAACGGATAAAGGCTCTGTTAAAATAGGCAACCATGTTTGTTTACTCTGAATAAGCGCTGCAATAAGTACCCCTTGCATGCGTTCTTGTTTGAGGTTAGAGCGCTCGCTTCGCTCGCAAATTAACGGGACAATTTTTGTCACGCCCATTTCTGTCGCTTTCTCTAAAAACCATTCAAAGCGCCCCGTATTTTTTAAAAGTCCAATGGCAACGCAAACATTTTTTATAGGACGAGGAGTATGTGCCACCGAATCAATTTTTACGACCGTCTTTCTTTTGTCGGGCTCTACAATACTTGCTGTATATAGGTTTCCGATGCCATCTGTGAGGTGAAGGCTTTCGCCGGCGCGCATGCGTAGCACCTGGACACAATGTTTTGACGTCAGTTCACTTAATTCAAAGTGGGTGCTTGACGTTTCAATGCTAGGCTCAAAAAAATAGGGTAGTGCCGACATGATATTTGCTAAAAAGTAGAAAAATTAAAACGGTGTTTCGTTGTCAAATCCTTCATCAAAATCACCCTCATTCATTTTGCTTTCTTTTTGAATAAATAGTTTAGCGCTGTCTTGTGCACCTGTGCCAGCCGTACTTCCAGGGGCTACGGGTTTCCAGTTGCTGGTTCCAAATCCAGAGCCATCGCCATCCCATTCTTCAAATTTTTGAATGTCGAGTTTAGCGCGTAGTTTAATGGTATCGAGTTGACCATTTCTATGTTTTGCAATTCTTACGTGCGTTTCTCCATGTGTACTTTCGCCCATATCGTTACTCATCACTTCGTAATATTCTGGACGGTAAATAAACATTACCATATCGGCGTCTTGTTCAATCGCACCCGATTCACGAAGGTCACTAAGCTGTGGCATTTTACTTTCCTTTCTTGTTTCCACCGCACGACTCAACTGCGAAAGTGCAACAATTGGAATGTTTAATTCTTTGGCAAGCGCTTTTAAACTTCGAGAGATATTTGAAATTTCTTGTTCACGGTTATTGTTTCTATCACCACTACCGCTCATCAATTGTAGGTAGTCAATAATGATAATGCCAACCTTGTGTTTGTTTACAAGTCGGCGGGCCTTGGCTCTAAATTCAAAAATATTTAAGGCGGCAGTATCATCAATAAAGAGTGGTGCGCGCTCTAATTTTTTTAATCCCTTTGCGTGTAGTTGTTGGTATTCATAATCTTCTAGTTTACCCCTAGAAATTTTTTCCATTTTAATTTCACTCTCCGCACTTAAAATACGTTGCACAAGCTGCGGTGCACTCATCTCTAACGAGAAAAACCCAACAGGGATAGGCTTTGTAGGGTGTAATGCTGCGTTACGTGCTAGATTAAGAGCGAAAGCGGTTTTACCCACAGACGGTCTTGCCGCAAGGATAATTAAATCGGTAGGTTGCCATCCGTACGTGATACGGTCTAGTGTTGGGAAGCCACTTGGTACGCCAGAAATATCTTCTGTTTTGGTACGTAATTCATCAATACGGTTGATGGTTTTGGCAAGTACTTGACCTATTTCTTCAAAATTCTTTTTAAGATAATTGTTGGTGATGTTAAACATTTTTGTTTCACTCTCATCTAGTAAATCAAAAACGTCGGTACTGTCTTCGTAAGCGTCTCCAATAATTTCACCACTAATTCTGATGAGTTCGCGTTGAATAAATTTTTGTAAAATAATTCTTGCGTGTGCGTCAATGTTAGCAGCCGATACCACCGAGTTGGTAAGCTTGGTAATTTGGTATGGTCCACCTACAAGGTCTAATTCATTTTTTGATTTGAGGCCTTCTACCACCGTTAAAATATCGATAGGTACACTATCATTTTGCAGTTGCTGCATCACTTTAAAAATCAGCTGATGCGCTTCTACATAAAAACATTCGGGCTTAATAATTTCTGATACGGTATCAAAAGCACTTTTTTCAAGCATGATCGCACCCAGTACCGCCTCCTCTAATTCTTTTGCTTGCGGGGGCACTTTACCATAGAGCATGCTGCTCATATCTATCGATGGCTTTCTAGTTTTGCGGTTGGTATTGGTAATCTTAACGTCCATTTTTAGCTTGCTTTACAAAGTCGAATAATTGACTGCATTTGATGCAGAGGAGAGCGAATATGCACCAAGATTTGCGCTTTTTCAAGTATTTCTTCGCTATTTTTCGTCCACACGGAACTAACCGTTCCACGCAGGTTTTTACTGCGCTATCCACACAATTTACTACTGTTATCCACCAATATCAAAACTTATTCCACTTAAAAAGGCCATTATTAACAAATCTTGTGCAGAAAGAAGTGTTGGATGAATCTGCGTTTTGTTCTCACGAAAGCGTAGCATTTACGGCTATAAAAACTTATTTTTGAGGCCCTTAAACACGTATAAGCAATCATGACCATAAGTTATAACTGGCTATCTGAATACCTGCCTTGGAGCATTGAACCCGAAAAATTGTCTAAAATTTTAACCTCTATTGGTTTAGAAGTTGAAAGTTTAACGTTTTATGAAAATGTAAAAGGAGGACTTGCCGGCTTAACTGTTGGAGAAGTGCTTACTGCCTCGCAGCATCCAAATGCCGATAAATTAAAAATTACCACCGTAAATATTGGTGCCGAAGCCCCACTACAAATTGTTTGTGGTGCATCCAATGTTGCGGTTGGACAAAAAGTAATTGTAGCTACTATTGGCACAACTATTTATCCAAGCGCTGGCGATCCTTTAACCATGCGTGTTGCAAAAATTAGAGGTGAAGAAAGTTTTGGAATGATTTGCGCCGAAGATGAAATTGGACTCGGTACCAGTCATGACGGCATTATGGTTTTAGCAGCAGACACTGTTGTTGGAACGCCTGCTGCCACGCTGTTTGAGCCCTATCAAGACTGGGTATATGAAATTGGTTTAACACCCAACCGAATGGACGCTATGAGTCATTACGGTGTTGCAAAAGACGTGTGTGCTTATTTAACGCACCATGAAAAAGAAGCAAAACCAGTGGCTCCTTTTCCATCGTCATTTGCCCCAGATAAAAATAATAAAACGATTGCTGTTAGCATCGAAAACGAAACAGCGTGTAAGCGTTATGCAGGTATCGAATTAACGGGCGTTACAGTTGCTGATTCTCCAAGTTGGTTAAAAAATAGATTAACCGCGATTGGCGTAAGACCTATCAATAATATCGTAGACGTTACCAATTATATTTTACACGAAACAGGCCAACCACTGCATGCATTTGATGCTGCAGCAATTACGGGTGGCAAAGTGATTGTAAAAAATGTGGCTGCGGGTACTGCTTTTACAACCCTTGATACCAAAGAAAGAAAACTACAAGATTCTGATTTATTAATTTGTAATGCCACAGATCCTATGTGCATTGCGGGTGTGTTTGGTGGTGCTGCAAGTGGCGTTCACGCTGGTACGACTTCTATATTTTTAGAGAGCGCTTGGTTTCATCCAACAACCATTCGTAAAACGTCTTTACACCATGGTCTTCGTACCGATGCTGCTACTAGATTTGAAAAAGGGGTTGATATTGCTTCAACAGTTCAGGTATTAAAAAGAGCCGCATTACTAATTAAAGAAGTGGCTGGAGGTAGTATCAGTTCTGACATTACTGATATCTATCCGGCGGTGACGCCTAAAACAGAAGTCGCTGTTAAATACCATTATATCAAAAAATTAAGTGGTAAAAATTACCACCCCGAAGCGGTTAAAAAAATCTTGACTGCACTGGGTTTTGAAGTGCTTGGGGAAGGTATCGATGAACTCCGTGTTGCAGTGCCTTATAGTAAACCAGACATTAGTATCCCTGCCGATTTAGTAGAAGAAATTTTACGTATTGATGGACTTGATAATATTGAAATTCCGACCACCATTACCATTAGCCCTGCTGTAGAAGTAGCAAGTGCTAAAGAAGTGATCAAAGAAAAAACAACACAGTTTTTAGTAGGTAAAGGCTTTGTAGAAATCTTTACAAACTCTATTACCAATAGTCAATATTTTACGCCAGCTGTTTTAGAAACAGCCGTTAAAATGATGAATAATTTAAGTGCCGATTTAGACGTGCTTCGTCCATCGATGCTTGAAACAGGACTTGAAACCATCGCTTACAATTGCAATAGACGTAACCACAATTTGCGTTTGTTTGAATTTGGCAAAACCTATGCTACCAGTGGTTCTGGGCAGTATTCTGAAAAGGAACATTTGTGTATTTACTTAAGCGGTTTAGATACCGAAGAGGGTTGGCGTGTAAAATCCAAAGAGCAAGACCTTTTAATGGCAAAAGGCATTTTGCAGGCCATTGCTACAATTACTGGTCTGCCTCCTATTAGCTGGTCATTAGACGACACTGCTAAGGATACCGCAAGCACCTGTGTTGCTGCAACAGTGGGCGGTATTCATATTGCTGCTTTACAAGAAGTGTCGCCAAAAAAACGTCAACAATTTGATATCAAACAAGGCGTTGTTTTTGTAGATATAGATGTGGCTGCACTTGTTACTGCCGCCGAAAAACAAAAAATTGTTTACAAAGAAGTATCTAAGTTCCCGGCCGTACAAAGAGATTTGGCACTGGTAGTGGACCGCGCTGTAACCTATGCTGCTATTGAACTTGCGGTGGGTACGGTAAAACTTCCTAAGCTAAAAGGTATCCGTTTATTTGATGTATTTGAAAGCGATAAATTAGGCGTCAACAAAAAGTCGATGGCACTTAGCTTTACATTTGTGGACGAAGAAAAAACCATGACCGACACCGAAACGGATAGTATGGTATCAAAATTAATTGGGGCTTTTGAAAAAGAATTAGGTGCCGAAATCAGAAAATAAGCACTTATATTTATACGCATATTTACATGTTTGAATTCGAAACACATATCAAATCTTTGCAAGAAAAGTTGCAGTTGTTGCTTAAAAATCAGCAGCAGCTAGTGCGTGAAAATCAGCGCCTAACCGTCGATTTGGAAAAAGCAACAAGTATTGTACACCAAAACGAGGAGATGCTCCGAAATCTTCAACAACAGCTAGTTGGGTTACTGGTAAGTTCGGCGGGTGGCTATTCGGACCAAGAAAAAGCGGCCCTCGAAAAGCGCATCAACACCTACCTCAAAGAAATTGACCACTGTTTAACGCTTCTTAAATAAATAGTATGTCTGAGCTCATCCCTATCAATATCGTTATTGCAGATCGCAGCTACCGCATCCGCATTGAACCCGCTGAGGAGGAAATGGTGCGTAAATCAGCTAGTCTAATCAATGATAAAATAGCCGAATACCGTCAAAATTTGGCTGGTAAAGACATGCAGGACTATGTAGCCATGGTGCTTTTGTGGTTTGCCACCGAGCAAAATACCAGCACCATCCACGAACTAAAGTGGAAAGAAGCGGCTGAAAAGATAAACTCTCTCGAAAAACTCATTGATAAAGCGCTGATTTAAGTATCTTCGTTCCTATCCGTTTACTTATTAAAGTAAATCTTCATGTGTATGCGTGAAAGAATGATTGTGAACAACTTAAAAAAAGCTAAAAATGGACCAGACGATTGTCTCTATAATACTTGCCGCCACCTCACTAGTAGTAGGGGTTGTTGCGGGAAGGGTTTTCTTCGCAAAAAATACCAAAAAGCAAATTGAAGAAGCCAACACCCAAGCCGCTAACATCTTAAAAGAAGCCGAATTAAGAGCTGAAACCATTAAAAAGGAAAAGCAATTAGAGGCTAAAGAAAGATTTGTTCAGCTAAAATCTGAACATGAAAGAGAAGTGTTGGAACGCAACCGCAAAGTGGTAGACGTAGAAAACAGACTTAAGCAAAAAGAAATTACCGTTAACCAAAAAGAAGCTTCACTAGACAAACAAGTCAAAGAAAACGAAGCCATCAAAGAAAGCCTAAACAGGCAAATTGATGTGGTAAACGCCAAGCGTACAGAGCTTGAAAAACACCAAGAAGAACATATTCGCCGCCTCGAAAAAATTGCCAATTTAAGTGCCGATGATGCGCGTGAGCAACTTATCGAGAGCCTTAAAAATGAAGCACAAACACGTGCTTTATCGATGCAACAAGACATCATTGAAGATGCCAAGCAAAAGGCCAATAAAGAAGCGCGTAAAATTGTTATTCAAACCATACAACGTACGGCAGCAGAGCAAACCATCGAAAATACCGTTACGGTATTTAACCTTGAAACCGACGAAATTAAAGGTCAAATTATTGGTAGAGAAGGTCGTAATATTAGAGCGATCGAGGCTGCAACGGGCGTAGACTTAATTGTCGACGATACACCGGAAGCGATCATCTTATCTTCTTTCGATCCACTACGCCGTGAGATTGCTCGTTTAAGTTTACAACGCCTTGTTTCTGATGGTCGTATTCACCCAGCGCGTATTGAAGAAGTGGTTGAAAAAACACGCAGACAATTAGAAGAGCAGGTAATGGAAATTGGAGAGCGTACCGTTATCGAAATGGGTATTCATGGTCTTCACAAAGAGCTTATCCGTATTGTAGGTAAAATGCGCTTTAGATCTTCGTATGGTCAAAACCTACTCATGCACTCTAGAGAAACAGCCAATTTGTGCGGTATCATGGCTTCTGAGTTAGGCATGAACCCTAAACTCGCTAAAAGAGCCGGTCTATTACACGATATAGGTAAGGTTCCTGACGAAGAAACAGAATTGAGCCACGCATTATTAGGTGCTAAACTCGCAGAAAAATATGGTGAGAATCCGGCGGTTGTAAACGCAATTGGAGCCCACCACGATGAAATGGAAATGCAATACGTGATTTCTCCTATTATTCAGGCTTGTGACGCCATTTCTGGCGCTCGCCCGGGTGCACGTAGGGAAATCATGCAACAATATTTACAACGTATTAAAGACCTGGAAAACCTAGCTTTAGCGTACCAAGGCGTAGAAAAGGCCTATGCCATCCAGGCGGGTCGTGAACTTCGCGTAATCGTTGAGGCTGAGAAGGTTACGGATGGTGACAGCGATAAATTGAGCTTCGAAATTGCTCAAAAAATCCAAACCGAGATGACCTATCCAGGACAAATTAAAGTAACCGTAATTAGAGAGAAAAGGGCAGTAAACGTAGCTAGGTAAAAAAAATTGCAAATCACTTCCGATTTTCGAATTTTACCCCTACCTTTGCCGTCCGCAAAAATTAAAAGATATGGACGCAGCAGTTCAGTTTGTACACGAACAATTAACCGTAAAAAAGCAATATCCTGCCTTCAAGGCTGGTGATAATGTCACTGTTAACTATAAAATCGTTGAGGGTGGTAAAGAACGTATTCAAAGTTTCCGTGGAGACGTAATCAAGTTACAAGGAACTGGAGCAACTGCTTCATTCACTGTGCGTAAGATTTCGGATGGCGTAGGCGTTGAGCGTTTATTTCCTATCTTATCTCCAAATATCGAGTCTATCCAATTAAACAAAACTGGTAAGGTTCGTCGTGCTAAACTATACTACCTACGTGAGCGTAGCGGTAAAAGTGCACGTATTAAAGAAAAACGTTTCTAGTCAAACAATACCTTTTTACAAACGGAAGTTAGCATCCAGCTACTTCCGTTTTTTTATGCCTTTTATTTGGCCCTTTACATGCTTTTTCCCCTACCTTTATAATCTTAAATCAAATCATTATGGGCAACTTAGGATTTCAAGAAATATTACTCATCGCAGTAGTGGTACTTGTATTATTTGGCGGTAGAAAAATACCAGAATTTATGCGCGGCCTTGGTAAAGGTATCCGTGAATTCAACGATGCAAAAAACAACGTGAAAAAAGAATTAGAAGAAGGTATCAAAGAAAAAGATACACAAGCTTAATTTTTATCTCACTTTATCTGACAAACAAACAACTTTAGCCTTTGTTTCGGTTCACTACAATCAAAGACTATCATAACAATTTACAGAGCGGCCAAACCACAGTTGTGGAGGCCGTTCGTTTTTTTGTGGAAGCAGCTAAAGGCGGCGCTTCCTTAAATGCGTGGCTTACAATCTATGAAGACGAAGCTTTACAAGCAGCAAAAAAATTAGACGAACAAATTAGGGCCGGACAACCATTACTGCCACTTCATGGCGTAGTTGTGGGTTTAAAAGATGTGATTGCTTATAAAAATCATCCTTTGTCTGCGGCTTCAAAAATTCTCGAAAATTTTCATTCTATTTTTGACGCCACTGTTGTAGAAAAATTACAAGCAGCAGGCGCTATTATTTTAGGTAGGCAAAACTGTGACGAGTTTGCAATGGGAAGCAGCAATGAAAACTCTGCATTTGGTCCTGTAAAAAATGGCATCGACCCTACGCGTGTGCCTGGTGGATCATCAGGTGGATCTGCAGTGGCCGTTCAAATGAATCACTGCATGATTAGCCTAGGCTCTGATACTGGGGGATCTGTTAGACAACCCGCAGATTTTTGTGGCATTGTTGGACTCAAACCTTCTTATGGCAGAATTTCCCGTTATGGACTTATCGCTTATGCATCTTCTTTTGATCAAATTGGCATTTTTGCAAAATCGGTAGCCGATGCCGCGTTAGTGCTTGAAATTATTGCAGGCCCCGACGATTTTGATAGCACGGTTTCTGAATTACCTGTTCCAGCCTATAGTGCTGTTGCGAATGAACCTACTTCAAAAAAACGCATTGCGTATTTTAAAGAGGCACTCGAACATCCAAGTTTAGATCCTGAAATTAAGGCTGCTATTGATGCAACAATAGCTAATATGCGAAAAGCAGGGTATACCGTAGATGCGGTTTCATTTGATATGCTTGATATGGTAGTGCCCACATATTATGTTTTAACCACCGCCGAAGCGTCTAGCAATTTGTCACGCTATGATGGCGTAAAATTTGGTCACCGCTCTAGCGCTGATAACAATGATCTTACAGCACTTTATAAAAATGCTAGAAGCGAAGGTTTTGGTAAAGAAGTAAAGCGTAGAATTATGCTGGGTACATTTGTATTAAGTGCCGGTTATTTTGATGCGTATTTTACCAAGGCACAACAAATTCGAAAACTACTCGTGGACGGTTCGGTGCAGTTATTTAAAAATTACGATGCAGTACTACTTCCCACCGTACCTAGTCCTGCATTTTTAATTGGCGACCATACTAAAGATTCGGTTGCTATGTTTTTAGCAGATATCTATACCGTGTATGCAAACCTTGTGGGTATTCCTGCTATCTCAATTCCTTTGTATCAGCATTCATTAGGACTTCCCTTTGGGCTACAAATCATGTGTGCTCCTTTTGAAGAAACAGCGCTACTGCAACTTTCAACGGCTATTCAAAAAATACATGAATAAGTTTTTTCGTTTATTACTATTTGTTTTAGGGATGTTGATGCATGATTTTGCATCAGCAAAAAAGGTAATAACAGATACCATTATTGACGATAAAAAACCGTTTGCCAATTTATTTTTGTACAACAAAGTAGCTTCCAATAAACCCTATCAATCGCAAATCAATCCTCGTGCTATTTCTTTTGTAGAAGAATATATTCGAAAGCAGGGCAAGTCACTAGAAAAAATGAAAGTATGGGGCAAGCCCTATTTTGATTTGTATGATCAAATACTTTTCAATTATGGCATCCCAAAAGAAATGAAATACCTCAGTGTTATTGAAAGTCACTTAGGAGCAGGAGGCATTTCCTGGGCTGGCGCTGTGGGTCCATGGCAACTGATGCCAGGCGTTGCCAAAGAATATGGATTAAATGTGGGCGGCTACTGGGATCAACGCACCGATTATTTTAAAAGTACGCACGTGGCAGCGCGTATTATGAAAAAATTGTACGCAGAATTTGATGACTGGTTGCTTGTAGTGGCCGCCTATAATTGTGGCAATGGATGTGTCAGGTCGGCAATTAAAAGAGCAAAGAGCAAAGACTTTTGGCAGTTGCAATACTTTTTACCAGAAGAAACACGCAACCACGTAAAAAAATTTATTGCTACGCATTTAATTTTTGAAGGCGCTGGTGGGTTTACCACCATGACGGCAGCCGAAGTGGCACAGGCAAAAGCACAAAATAAAAATACACCGCTCACACTTTCAGCTACCGAGCTTGCAGGATCTGCTTTAATAGAAGTATCTGGGAGGTTTAATTCACTTGTAGTTGCCAATGAACTACAAATAAATATTCAGCAGTTTAATGCCTGGAACCCTGGATTTGATAAAGCACTCGCAGCTGGCGAAAAATATGCCATGCGTATTTCAAAAGATAAGGAAGCTATTTTTTTAGCTAAAAAAAATCAATTGCTATTAGCCTCTGTGAGAGCGATCATCGAAGGCGTTAATCAGTAGCACTATCATTACTACATAACACTTTTTTGATAGCAGCTGCTTTAAGTAAGCACTCTTCGTACTCTTTTTCAGGATCTGAATAAATGGTAATGCCACCTCCAACCCCGTAGTTGGCCTTTTTGGTGTCGCTATTATAAAAAATACTTCTAATGACAACGTTGAAATCAAAATCGCCGGCTGGATTAAAATAACCCACAGTTCCGGAGTACAAGCCACGCTTTGTAGGTTCTAAGGCGTCAATGGTTTCCATAACGCTTTTTTTAGGCGCACCCGTCATACTCCCCATTGGAAAGGTAGCTTCTAATATTTCTGAAAATAAAGTGTTACTAGAAAGTGTACCAGTTACAGTAGAAATCATTTGATGCACCTGCGGAAAACTATAAATGCCAAAAAGCTCCGATACCTTAACCGACCCTTGTTCGCAAATTCTACTTAAATCATTTCTTACAAGGTCAACCACCATGACATTTTCACTTTTGTCTTTGCTGCTGTTTTGTAGTGCCTCCACTTGCAACTTATCATCTGCATCATTATGTAAGTTTCGTTTAATGGTTCCTTTAATGGGTTGAGATGTTAGTTGATTGCCTTTTTTTTGCAGGTATCTTTCGGGACTTGCGCATAATAAATAATCGCTACTATTTTTATAAAAGCAAGCAAAAGGGGTAGGTGATACCTCCATTAAGTTGGAATACACTTCTACCGGATGTGCTGATAAATGTTCCACTTCAAAAGCCTGGCAATAATTGATTTCATAAAAATCGCCACGTTTAATGAGCGCTAAAATCTTGTCGATGGCTTCTAAATATGCCGCTTTGCTTATAAAAGGGATGATGCTCGTTGTTGGCGCGGCGCTCTGATAAGATCGCTGTTCAGTGCCCTGTTCAGATAAAGACGGCACTATAAAACCACTTATTTGATCAAAGATTATTTGCGGATTTTCTGAATCACTTTGAATGGTTACCTGGTTTCCAGTTAGTTCAATTACAACGGCTGGTGTATATAAATAGGCTAGTGGAAAACCTGTAAGGTTTGTTTTGGTGTTAGGCTGAGTAATACTATGGTATTCGTAATTAAAGTGTGCAAAAATCCATTCGCCACTATGCTTTTGAATGAATGTATCAACTGCCTGAGCCTTTACGCTATCAAGGGCAATAAACGAAACGGGGCTAACGGCGGCTATGCAATCTAATGCACCGTAGGGAGAGTCATAAGCATGGTTATCTAAAAAAGTGCAAACCTCAAACTGGTTAGACCAGTGTAAGATTTGCACTTTAAATGATTGTGGGTTATCTATTAAAAAAACCTGCTTATTTTTTTTCACGTAGGGCTACAGATGATTAAAAATCATCGTCATCGTCATCAAATCCACTGTTCTTATCATCAAATAGATCGAAGTCGTTGAAGTCGTCGTCTAATTTAAAATCATCTTCTTCAGAAGCGGCGCCTTTCTTTTTAGGACCAGCAGTTTTTTTTGTTTTACTTTTTGGTAAATCAAACTCTGCGAAGTCTGGATCCCAGCTTTCATCTTCTTCACTTGCATTCCAATCATCATTTTCTTCTTCCTCATCAAAATCTTCATCGTCTTCGTCAACGGATTTCTTAGATGCGGACTTACTACTAGATTTTTTCGGCGTAGACATTTCGTCATCGTCTTCAAAATCATCATCATCATCTTCCAATTGCTTTTTGCTTTTAGAAGAAGCTTTGGGAGCAACTTTTTTGTTTGCTGCTTTAGGGGCTGAGGACTTTTGATCCTTATCAGATTTCACTGCCATATTTCTAATAAGATTTACTGCGTAAAAATTCAACGCAAATTCCTTTTATCCAAATAAAATTGCAAAAAAATTTAAAATATTTTTTCTCCTAAATTTTTACTATTTGTTCGCGACCTGGTCCGTTTGATACATAAGTGACAGGTGCGCCAATATAATTATTGATAAAGTCTACGTAGGTATTCATGGTAGCTGGAAGTTCCGATGCCAATTTTAATTGAGTGGTATCCATATTCCAACCTTTAAAACTTTGTAAAACAGGGTCAATTTGAATGTTTGACATCTGGAATGGCACTTCTTTAGTGGTTGCGCCATCAATACCATATGCAGTACACACTTGTAGCTCTTCAAAAGCGTCTAAAACGTCGGCTTTTGTCATAACTACCTGTGTAACGCCATTTATCATACACGCGTATTTAAGGGCTACTAGATCAATCCAGCCGCATCTGCGAGGACGTCCGGTGGTTGCACCAAATTCACTTCCTATTTTTCTAATTTCTTCACCCACACTATCGTGTAATTCGGTAGGGAATGGACCGCCACCTACTCTGGTACAATATGCCTTGGTTACACCAAAAACTTCATTGATTTGTTTTGGAGAAACGCCAAGTCCTGTACAAACGCCAGCAGAAATGGTGTTAGAAGAAGTGACAAATGGGAATGTGCCAAAATCAATATCTAGCATACTACCTTGAGCGCCTTCAGCCAATACTTTTTTACCAGCTTTAATTTGGTCATTGATATAATATTCGCAGTTGATAACATTGAGCGTTTTTAAAAACTCAAGTGCTTCAAAAAACTCTTCTTCCCAAGCAGAAATATCTTCAATAAAGTGAAAATTGTCTAATAATTTTTGGTGCTTTAAACGCAGCTTAATGTATTGTGTAGTAAAGCGCTTGTCTAGCAAATCGCCTACTCTTAAAGCGTTACGGCCTGTTTTGTCCATGTATGCTGGTCCAATACCTTTTAGGGTAGAACCAATTTTGCTTTCACCTTTTGAAAGCTCAGATGCTTTATCTAGTGCACGGTGCGTTGGAACAATAATATTGGTGCGGGCAGAAATAAATAAATTTTTGCGTACATCAATACCAAAGGCTGCTACTGCATCACATTCTCTTTTTAGTGTTACTGGATCTAGTACCACACCACCACCAATAATATTGACTTTGTTTTGGTGAAAGATACCAGAAGGAATTTGGTGAAGTACCATTTTTTTGCCTTCTACATATAATGTATGTCCGGCATTGGGTCCGCCCTGAAAGCGTGCAACAATATCATAATTGGGCGCAAAATAATCTACTATTTTACCTTTCCCTTCGTCACCCCATTGTAACCCTAATAATACGTCAACCATAATTTCAAATTTGAAGAACAAAAATAAGTCTTGGAAGCCCTAATAAAAATTAATTTTCAGCTTCTGCGTCAAAACGGTCTACGGTTTGGATGCCATTAAGGGCTTTAAGCCTTGTAACAAGTACTTCTAGCTCTTCTTTGTCGTGTACAAATATTTTTATAGTACCCTCAAAAAGGCCTTCTTTGGACTCGATGGTAAGACCCGCAATATTGATGCGCAAATCACCACTAATAATATTGGTAATTTTATTAATAACCCCTACGTCGTCCATTCCAATAATTTTCAGACCCGTTAAAAACGATATCTCTTTATTTTTTGCCCACTTGGTTTTAACAACCCGGTGTCCGAAATTGGCTAATAATTGTGTGGCATTAGGACAGTTGGTACGGTGTATAATAAGCCCCTTTCCGGTGCTTACAAAGCCAAACACGTCATCGCCAGGTATTGGATTGCAACACTTAGCGAGCGCATATTTGATTTTATCACTGCTTTCTCCAAAAATAATCAGTTCAGATTCTTTTTTCGAGTAGGTTTTGGTAGCTCCGGCATCTGTTGATGTTTCTGGGAGTGTGGGTTTTGGCTTCGGTATTTCTAGTTTATCGCCATGTACCAAAAAGTCTTTGAGTTCCTTTAAATCTATCGATTTGGTGGCAATTTTATAGTGTAAATCCAGTCCGGATGGTAGTTTGTAAAAATGCACCAGTTCTTCTAGGTTGTGCTGGCTATATGCCGCACCCATACTTTCTAATTTACGTTGAAGCACATATTTTCCATCTTCTGCGATGGTCCTTTTTTCTTCACGTAATGCGTCTTTAATTTTATTTTTTGCCTTTGCGGTTACAACAAAACCCAGCCAATCTTCGGAAGGTTTTTGTTTGCTACTTGTAATAATTTCTATTTGATCTCCACTGCGCAGCACATGGCTTAATGGCACAAGTTTATGTTGCACTTTTGCGCCAATACATTTAGAACCTACTGCAGAGTGAATGGCAAATGCGAAATCAAGAGCGGTACTTCCAGTAGGGAGCATTTTTACTTCTCCCTTTGGTGTGTACACATAAATTTCTTCTGCTAAAAAGGAAGTTTTAAAATCTTGTAAAAAATCGAGACCCGCACCATCTTGCGTATTTAAGACTTCTCTTATTTGACCAAACCATTTATCAAAACGGTCTTCGCTGTCGTTGCCTTCTTTGTATTTGAAATGTGCAGCTAAACCTTTTTCTGCAATTTCATTCATACGTTTCGATCTGATTTGAACCTCTACCCATTTACCTTGCGGCCCCATCACGGTTGTGTGTAAAGCCTCGTAACCATTACTTTTGGGATTGCTTAACCAGTCTCTTAAACGCTCTGGCGAAGGCATGTATTCGTCCGTAATTGTAGAGTACACTTTCCAACAATCTTCTTTTTCTTTTTCGGGTGCAGAATCTAAAATGATTCGAATTGCAAATAAGTCATACACTTCTTCAAATGCTACGCCCTTCTTTTTTATTTTATTCCAAATCGAGTGAATGCTTTTAGGCCTTCCGTAAATTTCAAATTCAAAACCACTATTGGTTAGCTTTTCTTTAATCGGTTTTACAAACTCGTTGATATACCTAGTGCGTTCTCTTTTTGTTTCCGCTAATTTTTTTGCAATGTCTTTGTATCCCTCTGGCTCCATGTATTTCATGGATAAATCTTCGAGCTCAGTTTTTACATTGTACAGACCCATACGGTGCGCAAGTGGTGCGTATACCCAAATGGTTTCAGAAGCAATTTTTAATTGCTTTTCTTTTTTCATATAATCTAGCGTACGCATATTGTGTAAGCGGTCTGCTAGCTTAATAAGTATTACACGAGGATCATCGGTGAGGGTTAATAAAATCTTTTTAAAATTTTCGGCTTGCTGCGATGTATTGGTGTCCATTACCGACGAAATTTTGGTAAGGCCATCTACAATTTTTGCAATTTCGGTACCAAATTCACGCTGTACATCTTCGAGTGTAATATCGGTGTCTTCTACCGTATCATGTAAGAGTGCACAAATGGTACTTCTTACACCCAGGCCAATTTCTTCTACACAAATCATGGCAACGGCAATGGGGTGTAAGATATAAGGCTCACCACTTTTACGGCGCATGGTTTTGTGTGCATCCGCAGCCATTTCAAAAGCCTGACGTACGAGTTCTTTGTCGCCTTTTTTTAATTTAGGCCTGAGGCTTCTAGAGAGAGCACGGTAATGCCTAACGATTTCGTTTTTCTCTTGCTCGGCATTTAAATTATATTTTGGAAGTGCGAGTTCGGCACTCATTTGCGGGTCCTGATCCATATCTTTTACGAATATACGAATTAGCCCGCTTTTTTTGTGCTTACATTTGCATTTCAGTATGAGCAAGTCGGCACCTAAAAAAGTTTTTAGTTTTCTATTATTGGTAAGGGTTTTCAAATTTGTAAAGCCCTACCGCGCTTTATTTTATGGAAGCGTTTTGCTGGCGATTGTGATGGCTATTTTTGCGCCAGTTCGTCCTTATTTAATTCAGTTAACAGTAGATATGGCTACCGGAAAAACGGTCCATATTCCGGGCTGGCTCAAACTTTTTATTGCCAAGCAAAATCTATCCGACGCATCAAAATTTATCATTGCTGTAACGCTTTTTCAAGTCGTTTTTTTATTTGTTGAAACCACCATTCGGTTTTTCTTTTCCTTTATGACAGCAGCTCTAGGACAGCGCGTGGTAAAGGATTTACGCATAGCGGTGTATGAAAAAATTGTAGGTTTAAATCTACGTCAATTTGACACTACGCCCATTGGCACGCTCACCACTAGAACCATTGATGACATTGAAAGAATCAATGATATTTTTTCGGACGGCCTGATTCCAATCATTGCAGATTTACTTACTATTATTTTTACACTGGCTACCATGTTTTGGATCAATTGGCAACTCACGCTGGTAAGTTTAGCGCCATTCCCCATCATGATTATTGCCACTTATTTTTTTAAGGAAAGTGTCAATAAAAGTTTTGTAGAAGTGCGTAACGCAGTGGCTAGTTTAAATGCATTTATCCAAGAACATTTATCCGGTATGGCGGTGGTGCAAGCATTTGCAGCGGAGGGTAGAGAACTGAATAAGTTTAAAAAAATTAATGCCGAACACCGCCTCGCAAATATCAAGGCCATTTTTGCATATTCTGTGTTTTTTCCAATTGTAGAAGTTGTTTTAGCTATCAGTACTGGCTTACTGGTTTGGTTTATTGCAGGCAATGCACTAGACGCTGGGCTTTTAATGTCATTTATCCTTTATCTGAATCAGTTATTTAGGCCGCTTCGCGTGATTGCCGATAAATTTAATGTACTCCAAATGGGTATGGTAGCAGCCGAGAGGGTGTTTAAAGTGATGGACAACCCCGATGAAATGCCGCCAGATAGCCCAGATTGCATCGATGCAGGCGTTTTAAAAGGAAATATTGACTTCAAAGACGTTTGGTTTGCCTACAAAGAGGACCAGTACGTGTTAAAAGGGATCAATTTTTCGATTCAGTCGGGACAGACGGTGGCGCTTGTGGGCCATACGGGTAGCGGTAAAACATCTATAATCAGCCTGTTAAATAGACTCTATACCACCCAAAAAGGGTCGTTGCTTTTAGACCAAAAGCCTATTACTAGTTATACCTTAGAAAGCCTACGACGCAATATTGGCGTGGTTTTGCAGGATGTCTTTTTATTTTCAGGCTCTATTTTGGACAATATCACCCTTCGCAATCCAGCCATTACGGAGGAGGAAGTTGTAAAGGCAGCTAAAATGATGGGCCTACACGATTTTATCATGCAATTGCCGGATGGATACCAGTATCATGTGATGGAGCGGGGTGCCACCCTGAGTTTGGGGCAGCGTCAATTGATCTCTTTTATTAGGGCCCTTCTATATAATCCATCGGTTTTGGTACTAGATGAAGCCACTTCTTCGGTGGACTCAGAAACGGAACTACTCATTGAAAAAGCCACCGAAACCCTCATAACCGGCAGAACCTCAATCGTTATTGCCCACCGCCTCTCCACCATCCGAAAGGCCGATTTAATTATTGTACTAGACAAAGGGGAGGTAAAAGAGGCCGGAAACCACGAGTCTTTGCTCCAAAAGGACGGTTTTTATGCCCGTTTGTACGAAATGCAATTTGAAAAGAAAGACCCCCTTTCTGAGTAGGATTTGAGCCAAAAAAAGCCCTATTTTTCTTCAATTTTAGTTGCCTTCTTTTACTGATTTCAGGGGTATAATCCCTATCTTTGCCGCAAATTTCGAGAAAGGTATGACGTTTAGAAGCATTAAATCTTTACTGGTAAAGACTTTCAGCATTTTTTCGTTGCTGTTAGCGACCGAGGCATTTGCTGGAGAAAATCACACGCCGGCCACTCCAGAGGCGGGTGCTGTAGCGCCTGTTACTGCAGAAGCGCATGGTGCTAAAAAAGAAGGTGATTTTAATGTAACCGAAACCATTTTAGAGCATATCAAAGACGATCATAGCTGGCATTTATGGGGTCATACTTCCATTCATTTACCGGTTATCTTAAAAACTTCAAAAGGCTTTGAAATTTTTTCTTCAGAAAAATTAGTAGACGAACACCACGAGCCAGCAGTATACAAAGGCAATTTTGATTATAAACTTGTTGAGGGTAAAACAAAAATTGTGGATGCAGCAGGAAACGTTGATGTAGAAGCAAGCAAGCAACTCTGGGATTTTTCAATTACCAAAAACGTAGCAAGTTTATTTGTCTCTGTTTTTATTTTACTAGTAGTGTTGTTAAGTGCTGCAGCAGCGTATAAAAAAACAGGTGTAAAATCAGCACCTAAAGGACTTCAATCTTTTATGGAGCCTATCATTTTATTTGTAAGAGACGAGGTTGCTATTCCAAATATTGGCGCAAAAAAAGCTGGCAAATACATGCCGTTTTTGCTTACTATTTTCTTTTTAATTTTAATCAATAACTTCTTAGGTCTTATTCCTTTTTTCCCAGGTGGGGCTAACGTGAGTGGTAATATCGCATTTACCATGACGCTTGCAGTTTGTGTGTTTATTGTGGTGAATTTGAGTGCCAACAAAAGTTACTGGGAGCACATTTTTTGGATGCCTGGCATGCACTGGAGCATGAAATTATTTTTAGCACCAATCGAGTTAATTGGTGTGTTTACAAAGCCTATTTCTTTAATGATTCGTTTGTTTGCGAACATTACGGCAGGCCACATTCTAGTATTAAGTTTGATTTGTTTGATCTTCATATTCAAAACGGTTTTTGCTTCTGCAATTGCGGTTCCTTTTGCTGTGTTTATTGGTATGATTGAGTTGTTGGTTGCATTTTTGCAAGCCTTCATCTTTACCATGCTTGCGGCAATGTATATTGGAATGGCTACAGAGGAGCACCACCATGATGCACATGGAGAAGCAGCACATCATTAAAAAATTATAATAACTTTTTTTCAATAACAATTAAAACGTAAAAAAATGGTAGTAGGAAGTGTTGCCGCAATCGGCGCTGGATTAGCTGCTATCGGTGC
>JAOASV010000002.1 GCA_030158535.1 Sediminibacterium sp. | reverse complement strand
CTATTTGTCAATGAGTTGTTAACAAGTTTATTTGATACACTTGAATTTGAAAATTTTCCCCCATTGAGCCATTTGGTTGCATTTGATAATGTTTTAAATTTATATGAAAGAAATATGTCAGATATTTTATTATTAGATTTAATATAAATTTCAGACGCTTTATATACTTTATTACTTCCTTCTGGTATATAATAGTAGCTTATAAATTCTTGATCAGTAGTTCCAATTGTTTCATTTGTCAATAAATCGTAAAGGATTTTGTCAGGCGAGCCACTATTAAACCATTGACTCCAAAAAAAATTATTAAACTCTCGCCTTGTTTCATTAGCAAATTCTTGAGAATATCCTTCTAAGAAAATAAAAATGAAAAAAAATAAAACTATTATCTTTCTTTTTGTTGAGGAGTTAATCATAGTAATTTTTTATAATACAACTGCAATGTAAAATTTCAATCGTTATTTGACAATTTATTCTAAAAATTCCCGGCCAAGTTCCGGGCCAGGTTTTAATCAAAATCAGGTGAAAAGAGGTGAAACAGGAGAAATATAAATCTATTTAAATCATGTATCCTATTGATTATCAACTTTACAAATTTCTTGTAGCAACATTTGCTCTATTTTTCCATCCTACTACTTTTCCTGACTCTAGTGTGATTTCAAAGTCATACGCATCATTACCTAATCTGTTTACATGCTTATCATAATATAAAATTGTTTGTTCTACTTTATTAATGACATTATCAACTCTCTTCTTGTGAGAACCTTTAACCTCATATATATGGTTAATATCCATTCCTACCCATAGTTCTTTATTGATTATTTTTTTTGCTATTTCATCTCCATACTTAACTATCAAATCATCGATAATTTTACTTTCTTTATCTCTTCTTAACTGAACAAATCTTTTATTGTTCATTTCCCATTGATTATATAACGAATCACCTGGTTTTGGAAAATACATACTTAAATAAGATGGAACGTCATCTCCTTTCATAATCATTTGATCTACCAGTTGTTGCTTCTGCTTATCTTTATGGAAACCAAATGAAAGATTCTTTTTTATTGCGCCAATAGGATCTATAAATGGTTCAATAAAAAGTGATTTTAAAATGTTTTTCATATAGAATATATTTTAAATACAATATAGTAAATTATACAACATAAAACCCGGCCAGGTTCCTGGCCAGGTTTTCATCAAAAATGGGTTAAAAGAGGTGAATTATGAGAAATATAAATCTATCTCAATCTTCTATCCTATTGATTATCAATAAAAGAAAAAGTATGGAATACCACCAAAAACCCTCATAATCAGGGGGTCCCAGGATCATGCCCTGGTGGGCCCACAGCCGAAAGGCAACATTATCAAGGGTTTATGCTATCAAAAGTGTAGACCCTTTTTGTTTGGGCTAAGTTCTGGCCAAGTTTGGGCCAAGTTTTGTGTTTCAATAGGGAAAACAAGGGTGAATGGAAGTGAACCTATGCGTCGGGGCGTCGGAAATGATTAAAATGATCTTATTACTCTAGTGTAATATCCATAATTAGATGTAGGTACATAAAATTCAAATTTTCCATCAAAAGGCTTTAGCCATACACTATTAATATTTCTAGAAGAACTGAAATAATATTGCCCGTATAAATTAATTGGGAATCCGCCAATTTTGTTCTTATTTAGAAAAATTAAATTTAATTCTCGCAGATTGGGCAATCTCCAATCTGTAAAATTTTTCCCAGAAGCACTGTGATAATTTGGGTCATTGATTATTTCCATTGCATCATCCCAAGACATTCTTATGCCCTGGTCAATTGTTTCACAAACCAAGCCATGCAAAGAATCTGGAGTAAGGTAAAATACATAACCTCCTAAACTTTCATTTAATCCAATTTTATATTTTAAACGCTCAGCAGGAGTAGTCCATTTTAATGTGCCGTTACTGCTGGAAGTTAATACTTGACCATCCGTGCCGGCAATTATTAAACCCGTTCCCCCTTTTGATAATGGTATTGTACCAATTATGTTCTCCGCATTAAGGCTGTTTGCGTAATTAGCATAATTAGCGTAGGGAACCGTTCTTAGTTGAGTGGTGCCCATATCGAAAAAAGAGTTACCAGCTGTAGGATCCATTTCAACTTTTAAAAATTTAGGCGCTAATTTCCAGTTAATAGAATCAACTGTGCCTGTTGTTGAAATTGCATTTCCGTCTCCGATGACAGTAGAAAAAACGCCTTGCTCATCGGTAGTTGCTTGTCTAATTTCACTGTATTCATTTTTACCTGTTGGAGTAGTAGCGATTATAGAAAATCTTAAACTAATTTTTTGTAACGCAATGATTACTCCAGATGCATCCCGGGCAACCCCTTGAAAATTATAGCCTTTAGTTTGTGCATTAGTTGAGATAGCAGAAAAAAGAAATAGAATTAATAAAATATTTTTCATAGTAAAATTTAAATCTAAAGTTTAATTACACTTAATGTTTTGGTTTGGATAGAAGCGCCTAGTGGTTTAAAAAAAAGCTGAAGTCGATAAATGCCAGATGGATAATTAGATATATTGATTAACCTTTCCTCTGGTCCTTCAATTTTTATTGATTCACTTATTAATATAGAACGGGCAGAAGCGTTCAACAGTCGATACTGTAATTGTCCAACTACAGGAATTTTTGTCTTTAATATGAATGAGGTTGTCACAGGATTTGTTGCGATTCCTATATATTTATCAGCTAAATAATCAATGCCACTTTTTGTTACAATCGTTTTTTGAATCACCGAAGTCTGCAAGAACCCTGTTTTGATACTGTATTGATTGTCTGAATTAAAGTTTTCTGCTACTTGATCCCCAATACTATAGCTCAATCTAGGGCCAGATTGCTTTCCAGGATTTCCTCCAATATTTTGTACAATTGGACTAATTGTTTGTGCTTCTATAGAATTAAAATTCAAAAAGAAGCTAATGACAAAAATTAGATAGTAATAATATGTTTTAATAGAATTGCCTTTTATAACGTTATTAAGCAAAAATAAGCTTTAAAGCATGCACTAGATAAATGTTTCGATAAGATCTCATGGCCAGGTTCTCTCCAAAAAGGGGTTAAAAGAGGTGAATTATGAGAAATATAAATCTATTTCTTACAACATACTAAATCATTGAGTGTGTGATTTTCAAGAACAATTATTGTATTCAACCCATATGTATTTCCATTTTTAAAGATCCAAAACCGTATATTTACGGATAAATACGGATATAATTATTTGCAATTATCAGATATGTTTTCGTATATTTACGGATAAATACGGATATAATGAGCTTGATAATTAACAACCTGCAACTTGACTTAGGCATGAAAATCATGTCTGAGTTGTCTAAAATTGATCGTTTTGATGCGACCTGGTCAAACATTGAAAAAAGAGAGGGTAGTACATTAATGCAATTAAAAAGTATTGCAACGGTTAAAAGTGTAGGCGCTTCTACAAGAATTGAAGGTTCCAAAATGACCGATGACGAAGTAAGTATTTTAATTGAAAACATAAATATATCTTCTTTTGAAGAAAGAGACCAACAAGAAGTGGTGGGCTACTTTGAAGCCTTAGACACCATTGCTGAAAATTATGCATCAATTGGTATTACAGAAAGTCAAATCAAGAGCTTGCATAATCTCTTAATGAAACATAGTGTAAAAGATGCATGGCATAAAGGTGAATACAAACAAGTAACCAATGCAGTTGAAGCAAATTTGCCTGACGGGACCAAACAAACAATCTTCAAAACAACTGAACCTGGACTTCAAACACAGGACGCAATGATACGCCTAGTTGAATGGTATAATAATGATGAAGAAACATTGCCATTGATAAAAGATGCTTTGTTTGTTTATGAATTTTTAACCATCCATCCATTTCAAGATGGTAATGGTAGATTAAGCAGATTATTAGCTAGTTTACTTTTATTGAAGAATGGTTATTCATGGATACAGTATGTAAGCTTTGAACATGAAATTGAAAATAGAAAATCTGAATACTACAAAGTATTAATGGATGCGCAAAAAAACAGACCTGGAGAAAACGTAACAAAATGGCTTTATTTTTTTTCAAGCTGCCTAAATAATATTCAATGCAATTTGTTGTTGAAATTAGAAGAAAGTAAAAAAGCTAGTGAAGCACTCACTCCTCGTGAACAAAGAATTAGTTTCTATATACAAAATCATGCAGGATGCAGTTCAGGAAATATCTCAAATAAGTTAGACATCCCACTTCCAACTGTAAAGAAAACAATCATTGAATTACTAAATAAAAAAGTAATTACAAAAGAAGGTGTTGGAAGAGCAACTGGATATTATTCAATTTAAACGATACCTCCGTCGGGGTTTTTGGCCAGGTTTTCACCAAAAATGGGTTAAAAGAGGTGAAACAGGAGAATTATAAATCTATTTCAATCTTGTATCCTATTGATTGCCAATAAATGAAAAGTTATGGAATACCACTAGGAACCCTCATAATCAGGGGGTCCCAGGATCATGCCCTGGTGGGCCCACAGCCGAAA
>JAOASV010000001.1 GCA_030158535.1 Sediminibacterium sp. | reverse complement strand
AAAAACCTTTTGAAGGAGAAAATAGAATTATGGTGGCTTCTCCTAAAGTAGCAACCTATGATTTACAACCAGAAATGAGCGCCATTGGTATCACCGATTTATTGGTACCAGAAATAGAGGCCGAATCTGCAGATTTTATATGTCTAAACTATGCAAACGCAGATATGGTGGGCCATACAGGCGTTTTTGAGGCAGCCATTAAAGCAGTAGAAACCGTTGATGCCTGTGTAGAAAGAGTAGTAACAGCAGGTCTTGCACATGGGTATACCCTACTTGTTACTGCAGACCATGGCAATGCAGATTTTATGATCAACGAAGATGGAAGTCCTAACACGGCGCATACATTAAATTTGGTACCTTTATTTCTAGTAGACAATGATTTAAAAATAACCCTTAAATCAGGTAAGCTAGGAGACATTGCACCTACTGTTTTACAATTAATGGAATTACCAATACCGGCAGAAATGACCGGCAATATTTTAATTTAAAAAATACCTACCATGAGTTTACTAAAAAAAATAGGGCTGGGACTAGTAGTGGTCTTACTTGTGTTACAAGCCTTTAGACCCGAAAAAAATATTTCAGACGACCATTCGAAAAATATTGCAACCCTATATCCTGTGTCCAAAGAAGTGGATGCTATTTTAGTAAAAGCTTGTAATGATTGTCATAGCAATAACTCAAAGTACCCATGGTATGCCAGTGTTCAACCGCTTGCTTGGTGGATCAATGACCATATTGTAGATGGGAAAAAACATTTCAATTTGGATGATTTTGCCAATTATAAACTGCGCAAGCAATACCATAAAATGGAAGAGGTAATTGAGCAGGTAAAAGAAGGTGAAATGCCGCTTGAGTCATACAGCCTCATCCACAACGAAGCAAAATTAACCCAAGAGGAAAGAGTTGTTTTAACGAGTTGGGCCCAGTCTGTACTCGATTCTATGAAAGCTACATACCCAATAGATAGTTTAATCAAGAAAAAGAATTAATAGACCCTGGTCTATCCCTTTTATTAGCCCGCTTACTAAACTAAGCGGGCTTTTTGTTAACTTGCAGCATGGAAATTACAAAAGCCAGCTATTTGGTTTCTAGCCCTAGTTTTGATAAATGCCCGAAGCCAGATAGGCCCGAATATGCATTTATAGGACGCAGTAATGTAGGCAAGTCTTCTTTAATTAATATGATTACAGGTCAGAAAAGCTTAGCTAAAACTTCTGGCACACCCGGAAAAACACAACTCATCAATCACTTTGAAATAGAGAGCGCCCTTAAAGCAAAAGGACCGAGGGATAAATGGTTTATTGTTGATTTACCAGGATACGGATATGCAAAAAGATCCCAAACAGATAGAAGACGCTGGGAACAAATGATTGAAGGTTATTTCAAAAAAAGAGAAAACCTGGTACAAGTTTTTGTACTCATTGATAGTAGACATGGTCCACAAAAAAATGATTTAGAATTTATTAGCCAATTGGATAGCTGGGGCATTGTGTTTACACTCGTGTTTACTAAAATTGATAAAGAAAAACCTGGCGTTGTTAAAAGAAATATTGAAAGCTTCTTTAATGTCTTAAAAGAGAGTTGGCAATTTTTACCGCGCCATTTTGTAACAAGCGCCGAATTAAAAACAGGTCGTGAAGAAATGTTAGCATTTATAGCTACCTGTAACGAAGCAGCTACAGCAGCTGAATAATTAAACCCTATTATGAAATTACTCATCACCTATTTAAAGCCCTATAAAGGGCTAGTCCTTTTAGCGTTACTACTTGCAGGCATTAACCAAACTTTTTCTTTATTTGATCCCATGATATTTGGGAAGCTTATTGATCAGTTTGCCAATCATGCAAAAACCAATGCCGACGGCAGTTTTAGATCTGAAAGCGAATTTATCAAAGGCATCATGGGTATGCTTTTTTTACTTGTGGGCACTGCCATGGTAAGTAGGCTAGCAAAGGCTTTTCAGGATTACACGGTTAATGTAGTGATACAAAAATTTGGTGCTAAAATATTTACCGACGGACTCCAACACTCCATGCGTTTACCCTATCAAGATTTTGAAGATCAACGCAGCGGTGAAACACTTTCTATTTTAACAAAAGTAAGAGCCGACACCGAAAAATTTATTGGCTATGTTACCAATGTACTATTTGGCATTATCGTAAGTGTGGTATTTGTATCTATTTATGCTACCAGACTACACTGGTCGATTGTTCCGATTTATTTAGGTGGCGCTATACTGATTGGTGCCGTTACCAATTTACTCAGTAAAAAAATTAAAGTAATTCAAAAAGCTATTGTTGGTGAAACCACTGCACTTGCAGGTACCACCACCGAAAGCCTACGAAATATTGAACTTGTAAAAAGTTTAGGCTTAACAGACCAAGAAGTAAAAAGACTCAATACCAATACCTATAAAATTTTAGGACTTGAACTTAAAAAAGTAAAAAGTATTCGTTCACTCAGTTTTATACAAGGGACGCTTGTTAATTTTTTGAGACAAGTAATCACATTTACACTTATGTGGCTTATTTATAGAGACGTATTAACAGTAGGCCAATTAATATCACTGCAATTTTATAGCTTCTTCATTTTTGGACCACTTCAAGAAATTGGCAGCATTATTTTAAGTTATAGAGAAGCAGAAGCTTCGCTTCAAAATTTTCATAAACTAATGAGTCGTGAAGTAGAAGCAAGACCCGAACATCCAATAAATGTTGGCGCTGTTCAAACCCTTTCGTTTTCGGGCGTTTCTTTTCAACACCAAAGCGCACAGTTTAAGGCACTTGACAATATCTCATTTGATGTTAAACTAGGTGAAACCATTGCTTTCGTTGGACCATCAGGTGCAGGCAAAAGCACCCTTGTTAAATTACTGGTAGGCCTTTATAGACCTCAAATTGGGCATATCGAATACAATGGCGCCAAAGAAAACGATATCGATTTTGAAGAACTCAGAAATCAAATTGGTTTTGTTACGCAGGATACACAATTATTTGCGGGCACCATCAGAGAAAATTTAAGCTTTGTATACCCTAGTGCAACCGATGCCGAAATGATTGTAGCACTTGAGAAAGCAAGTTGCCATTCTATTTTATCCAAGGCTGAGCAAGGGCTAGATAGTATTATTGGAGAAGGCGGTTTAAAACTAAGTGGAGGAGAAAAACAAAGATTGTCGATTGCACGTGCACTTCTCAGACATCCGCACCTACTTATTTTTGACGAAGCAACTTCATCACTTGATAGTATTACAGAAGAAGAAATTACTAGAACTATTCATGCTATTTCTGAAGAGCGCGAGCAAATTACGGTGATGATTGCACATAGGTTAAGCACCATCATGCATGCCAACCGTATTTATGTATTAGAAAAAGGTCAAATTGTTGAAACCGGAACACACGAAGCACTACTCGCCGAGAAAGGACTTTATTTTGCGATGTGGCGTCAACAAATTGGAGAAAGAAAAGTAACGCGCTAAATAGGGCGGCTTATTCTTTGCCAAATTTCTTTTTAAAGTATTCAATTACAGAAGGATCTTCGAGACCTTCCATATCACTAAGCTCCAACTCAAGGGCCTTGGTACTTAATTGAATTTCTAAAAGTGAAAGTAATAAAGAAGCAGAAAAAGAAATTAAGCTGAATGCAAAAACAATATTTGCAGCTAACATATACTGAACATATATAAGGTACATACAAAGGATACATCCTAAAAAAGTAACCACGCCAAGTGCTTGCATATTTTTAATAAGCTTTAAGCGGTAGCGCAAATTTTTAATTTGTCCATGTATGATATGTTTTTGCTCTTGATTTTGGTATTTATCATGCAAGCTTCTAACCCTACTACTGAGTGCTAAAAACCTGTTGGTATAGGCTAGCATAATTAAACTGATGGCCGGAAAAAGAAGGGCTGGTGTATTAAAACTAATTTCCATGATACAAAGTAAGCAAGAATTTTAACGCAAACCTATTTGACTTTTAACATCGTGTGCACCTGTTGCACAGACATGTTTTGCAGCCTCGCATAATATACCCCAGTTGGAAGACTACCGGAATCAAATACAACCGTATAGGTTCCAGCAGCATAATCACGATCCGTTAAATTCGTAATTACGCGTCCTAACATATCCATCACCTGAATAAGGGTATGGCCACCAGCTGTTTTAAAGGATATAACTGTTTTGCTGGTAAATGGATTGGGATAATTATGCACTAAGTCTTCGCCCGATAAATTAACAGCTTTCTTACATGCTGCTGCATTGACGAGTGGAAGTGTTTGAAAATTTTTGAGCATGATTTGCTGTAGGTCGGTATCAGAAACGCAAAGCCAATTGGACAGTAGCGTTGCATATACACTTCTAAAATCAAATTCAAAAGGTACATTTTCTCCAACCGTAACGTTAGCACCAAATTTAGGCGTAGCTCCTAAAACACCAGGAATTACATTTTTTCCAAAAACAAATAATGGCGCTGCTGCACCATGGTCGGTACCGGAACTTCCATTGGATTTAACGCGTCTACCAAACTCAGAAAATGTCATACCCGCTACACGATCATCCACACCTAAAAATTTAAGGTCTTTTTGAAAAGCCCTAATCGCATCACTTACTTTACCTAATAATGTTGCATGTGCACCAGTGGTGGTGTCTGTAGCATTTACTTGAACCGCATGGGTATCAAAGCCGCCAAAATTAACCATGTAAACACGCGTTTTTAAACCACCCTTAATAAGTCTAGCAACAATTTTTAATTGATCTGCCAAAGAATTACTTGTTGGATAGGTTACTTGTGTTGGCACTTTGGCTGCAGCATCTTTTATAACGGATGCATACTGCTGTGTTTGTTGCGCCACCATGCGCACGAAGTTTAATTCTTTTCCGGCGGGGGTATTAGGTGCCGTATCACGAACACCATTGATTAAATTATAAAAACTAGATGTGTTACTAATGCTCATACCCATACTCACTGCAGGGCCCTGAAATGTTAATGATGTAGCAGAACCAATTTGAATCGCTAGTGGATCTGTCATTGTAGCATTGGGATATCCATTTGGAAAATTAGGAAACTCAGCATCTAAAAATCTTCCTGCCCATCCACTATTGACAACCGTATTACTATCACTCGCACTCATCCAAATATCGGTAGCCCTAAAGTGAGAAAAACTTGGTTGCGGATAACCCACAGATTGTACAATATTTAATTCGCCATCGTCATACATGGCCTGAAGACCAGTCATAGCAGGGTGTAAGCCAGCTTTGGTAACGCCTGATAATTTCAAAACTTTATCTTCCGGAATATAAATGTTAGTACGCGCTTTTACATAATTAGCAAAGTTATCGAGCGGAATCACCATATTTAATCCATCATTACCGCCATTTAATTGAATGATAACAAGTACGTGATCATTTTCGATAGCGGCAGGAAGCAAGAGTGATTGTGCAATGGGATCTTCTGCACCAAATGCCTTAAACGAAAATCCACCCACAAGCGATGGTATCACTACGCCAGCGGGGACAGTATTTTTTAAGAAATCTCTACGTTTCATGGGGGGATGATTTTAGGCTAGTTGATACTCGGCTAGATTCATTAAATATTTTATAAGGTCGCGTATTTTAGTACGAACCGAAGTAGTATTGGCAGCGTTGGTTGGTGTTGATATGTATAAATCCCAGGCCTGCGTCCAATAAATATCTAGGCTTTGACCATTTAGTAAGATGTCTTTTTTTAGCTGCGCCTTTGATGCAGCAGAGATATCAAGCCCGAGTAAGCGTTCTGTTAATTCTGCAATAAATGCATTTGGATCGCCAGGATTAGCAAAGGTTTTTGCATAGGCAAGTGTATCAAGTTGAATTTTTTTACTATTAAACGTATAACCGTTAACTAGTAGCGTATCCGTAAACTGATTACGCTTAGGTAGCGTATCACTATTGATCCAGATTTCATTGAATTGAGGCTCTTGGTAATAAGCCTTCCATCCACTTACATCAGGAGGATCACCTAAGTTTTGTTGCATATTACTAAGCCAACTAACCATGTAATTATAAAATCCATAATTGGTTACATAATCTGTATCAGGCTGAAAAACAATTTCCGATTCTCTGCAAAATCCAATCACGAGTTCGGCAGGGCTTTTAATAACACAACCTCTAGACAATGTATCAAAAAAATGTTCGCTTTTTAAAAGCATATCTAAGACCGGAAGTATTTCATAATTACTGGAGCGAAATAAATTAGCGAGTGGTGTAATAATATTTTGCTCGACTGTATCATCAATATCATAATACACAAACCACCTGTAAAGCCTTCTGCACATGTATTTGGCCACTTCTTGCGTAGCAAAAATCATATTTAGCAAATCATCTAATTCCTGTTCCCCTGCTGTAGCAGTATTACGACCGGTGATAACTGTATTATTATAAAAAGATGAAAATGTTTTATTACCAGCGTCATGTCTGGATGCAGTAAAATAAGCACTTAATGTGGTCGCATTATTTCGCCATCCTGTTAATACCCTGGCTGCCGCTTTTACATCCGCCTCTGTATACAAAGAGTCTGGCCCCTTCCCACAACAAAAAAGTTCTTGAATTTCACGCGCGTAGTTTTCGTCAGGAGCCGTAAGGGTATTGTACTGCCCATTTAAATAAACGAGCATGCCCGGATCAAGGGTTATATTTTTTGTAAGTGTTTTGAAATTACCAAGTGCACTGGTGCGTAGCAAATGATGATGTTTGTAAACGTATTGCGCATTGCTAATGTCATTGGTTTCCGTGGCAAAATGATTGTGCCAAAAAAGCGTCATTTTTTCACGAATGCTTCTGTCTTGATTGATAAGATTTCCAACCCACCATTTTTTAAACGATGCCCGTCTATAACTAGCAATGGTGCCGTCATTGTTAATATCACCCACCCAAGTGCTTCCCGCTGCAATATTTGTATCAGGAACGAGCGTAGTAGCTGCTACTACATATTCTTTTACCGGAGGCGCCGGTAACGGCGCCGTAGGATTCAATAATTCACCAACAACCTGTGTAACAGATTTGCCAGAGAAATATGCCATATCGGCTTTTGTGGCACCAAAAAGGGTTCTTCGTAAAAGATGCCTGAGTTCAGTTGCCCCAAAACTACCAGCATAGGGTTGTAAGCCTGTAGTTGGAGGTGGGGTATACTCAGTGAATCTGTTTTTTTCCATAGTAAAAGGGGGGCTTTACAGTATAAATCGAGTATTAAAATACTGAATTAATACGTCAATCTTACTGTTTTTCCCCTTTTTTTTACCTAAATTAGAGGTACCATCAAACCAAGTCTATGACCGAGCAAGTTATTATTGCGGGTTGCCTTCAAAATGATGCTGCTGCACAAAGGGAGCTATTTAATAGGTATAGCCCCAAAATGCTAAGCGTTTGCTACCGGTTTGCTCAAAATAGAGAAGATGCAGAAGACAAGCTGCAAGAAGGGTATATTATGGTTTTTACACAAATACATACGTTTCAAAACAAAGGTTCATTTGAGGGTTGGATTAGGCGCATTATGGTTCACACTAGTATTAACTTTTTGAAAAAGTATAAAAAATTTACGGAGAGTTTAGATTTGACAAGTGCTGAAAATTTAGAAGTAAAGGAAGAATCTATTGCTTCTATCATGCAGTCTAAACAAATAGTTGAATGCATCAGACTTTTGCCAATTGGCTATAAAACGGTGCTCAATTTATTTGCAATAGAAGGCTATAGCCATAGAGAAATTAGCACATTATTAGACATCGAAGAAAGCACAAGTAGAAGCCAATACACAAGGGCTAAAACAATGCTTTCAAATATTTTAATTAAGAAAAGAATTATTGATGCACCCAAAGAGAAATTTGAGTTGTTGTCGGTGATACCAAAATAATTACGTGAAGCGGGCAGATATGGAAAAGAGGAATCAACTAGATGCTTTTGAGGAGTTTATACTTGACGAGGTAAACGAACACAAGATGTACCCATCTAGTCGTGTCTGGACCAACATACGTACAGAAGTGCATGGAAATAAATCATGGCCAGCCCTTACCATCATTGCATTAACGGTACTTGTGGCACTCACTGTTTCTACATTTATTGCAACACAAAAATCCGCACCGGTTGTGCTTACGAGTAATCGTTTGAAGCCAAAAAACACAAGCCAGTCTCTTGAAAAACCTTTTACAACTTATCAATCTAGTGTGCAAATGATAGCTTCAAAACCTACCATAAAAAAACAGGTTATTGAAGCTTCATCGACTACGCATTCGCGTGTAATGGATGTTGAACCTACGATCACGTTGTCAACTTCTAATGCAAGCAATGAAATTCATATAAACAATACTTTGGATGAAACTGAATCACTAACGGATACTAAATCAGAAAACCTTGAAGCAGCAAATATTGTTACAAGTATTGACCCCTTAAATAAAATAAATAACGCTTCCCTTTTACCTGCAATTATACATGCACAGGTCAATCATAATTTTGAACTTGCCGCTAGTGCTACCCTAGTTCAAAAAAAGAAAAAATACAGCGTTCAATTTTACGCTACACCTTCTGCCAGCTTTAGGGTGCTCAATGATCAAAAAGTAAAGGAATTAATTCAACCTTCACTGATTGCCATTCCAATCAATTCGCCTGTTGTCCAAACCACAACATTTAATCAGGCGGTGAGACATAGACCTGATATTGGATTAGAACTTGGATTTACATTCAATTATCCAGTTACTAAAAGATTACAATTCAAAACAGGACTTCAACTGAATATCAGACAATACCAGATTGATACCTATGAAACCGGTGTCAATGCTGCTACCCTTGCATTAGTGAATGGCGGTAGAGTGCAAAATATTTCTGTAATGTCGAGCTACAATAACAATGTTGGCTTTAGGGCGGCACAACTTAATAATAAGGTATACCAGTTAGCCCTGCCTATTGGACTCGATTACCAGCTTTTAAGGTTTAAGAAATTTGGCATTCATACTCAGGCTACCATTCAGCCTACTTACAATGTCAATAAAAATGTTTACCTACTTTCTGCAGATTATGCAAATTATGCCGCTGGTAATGACTACGTGCGCAAATGGAACATGAATACCAGTGTTGGCATTCAATTTAGCTATCAAAAAGGCAATACCATTTGGCAGTTAGGGCCACAAATCAGATACCAAGCACTTCCCACTTACAACAACCCTTATCCCATCAAAGAAAATTTGATTGATTACGGCTTCCGAATAGGTTGGAGCAAACAGTTTAAGTAATTTTACGGCATGAAATCAGTATTCATTGCATGCATTGTTTGCGTGATCGCAAGCGCCTGCAACAATAACAAACTGTCCACCAATACGGGCAATACAAGTTCTGATACCACTAGCTTTTATCCAATTGCTGCCTATTTTAAAAGTCAATTAAAACATTTTGATAGTCTTGGGGCTAGGTTTAGTATTGTTACAACAGAAGGCACCATTAAAGATAGCATTGTAGCAGATGGCGCTTCAATTACATCGATTGTGCATTCATTTATTGAATCCGATATAAGCGATAGTATCCAAAAAAAGAATTACAAAGAATCAGTATTTAGAGACGCAGGGACTGCCAGTTTTAATATCAATTATACGCCATTTAATAATGACGTTCCGGTTAGAAATATTGATATCTTAATGGATGAACAAACATCCCTTATTAAACGAGTTTTTATTAGAAAACAGTTTACCAGTAAAGACACAACAAGCACAGAGCAATTGAGTTGGAAAACGAATGAGGGCTTTACTAGGTCCATAAGTAAAGAAACGACTAAGGGATACGTACTCAACAAAACGATTGCTGTTCGCGTTATACTTCCATAAATGACCCAAGAGCAGTACCAACAATTAGCACACAAATTACCAGCAGACCCTGGCATCTATAAATACTATGATGCAAAGGGGGTACTGATTTATGTAGGTAAGGCAAAGTGTCTTAAAAAAAGAATTGCTTCTTATTTTACAAAAAATCAAAGCAGCTTTAAGACCATCGAGCTGGTTCAAAAAATTGATCGTATTGAATTTACGATTGTTGACTCGGAGCAGGATGCATTACTACTAGAGAACTCCTTAATTAAGCAGTACAAGCCTCGCTACAATATTTTATTAAAAGATGACAAAGGCTATCCGTATTTAGTCATCAAAAAAGAACGGTTTCCGCGCGTTTTTTCGACTTGGAAAAAATACAATGACGGATCCATTTACCTTGGCCCCTTTACCTCTAAAGGAACCATCAGAGAAGTATTAAGTTTTATCAAGCAGTTTATTCCACTACGCACTTGTAAGCTTAATTTGAGCCAAGAAAACATCGACAAACAAAAATTTAAGCCTTGCCTAGAATACCATCTAGGTAATTGTTTGGCCCCCTGCGCTGCATTACAAACAGAAGCAGATTACAATGATAGTTTAGAGCAGTTAAAAGGTCTACTAAAAGGCAACATGAGTCAACTCATGAACCATCTAAAAAAAGAAATGCAAGCGCATGCAGAGGCCCTCGATTTTGAAAAAGCAGCCCAGCTAAAATATAAAATGGATCTCTTACTTACTTACCAAGAAAAATCGGTGGTAGTAGGCAAGCATTTTTCTAATCTAGACGTGTTTTCTATTATTAAAGACGGTAAACTAGCGTATGTCAATTACTTAATGGTTCAAAACGGAAGTATCATACAAACCCATACGGTTCCATTAGAAGGTAAATTAGATGAGCCCGAAGATGAACTGCTTTGTTTTGCTATTGAAAGAATAAGGGCCGACTTTAATAGTCTTAGTACCGAAATAATTGTTCCCTATCCGGTCGAGTATTTTGATAAAAATATTACCATCACCGTTCCAAAACTTGGAGACAAAAAAAAATTACTCGACCTATCTATTAAAAACGTTACCTATTTTACCAGAGAACTGCAACTTAAAAAAATATTGCAACTAGAGGGCAAAACACCATCTGAAAAGAAATCTGTACTCACCGAACTACAATCTTATTTGCATTTACAGGAAATGCCTACCCATATCGAATGTTTTGATAACTCAAACTTTCAGGGAAGCTTTCCCGTATCCGCAATGGTATGTTTTAAAGACGGCATGCCTAGCAAAAAAGATTACCGCCATTTTAATGTAAAAACGGTGGAAGGCATCAACGACTTTGCCACTATGAAAGAAGTGGTGTATAGAAGGTATAAAAGAGTTCAGGAAGCAGGTGATCCTATGCCGCAGCTGATTGTAATTGATGGAGGTAAGGGGCAGTTAAGCGCCGCGCTAGAAAGCATAGAAGCCCTAGGGCTCACTGGCAGCACAACCCTTGTAGGTCTTGCTAAAAATGAAGAAGAACTATTTTTTGCAGGTGATAGCCAGTCCTTAAAATTACCTTGGGATAGTGATAGTTTAAAACTACTAAGAGGCATCAGAGATGAAGTACACCGTTTTGGTATTACGTTTCATAGAAACCAAAGATCCAAAGGCACTTTTACAACTGCGCTAGAAAACATTGAAGGCATTGGACCAGCCACAAGAGAAATTCTTCTTAACCAATTTAAATCGGTGGCAAATATTAAAAAAGAACCTACCCAAAATATTGCTGCACTTATTGGCGCCAAAAAAGCTGCCGCGCTTCAAAAATTTTTTGAGGCCAACCCATAAAAAAAGGGACTTGAAAAGTCCCTTTTTTTATTACGATGTTTTACAATTAGTAAGACCATAAGTCCTGTTCGTAATTGAAAATTCTTTCTTTAATATTTTCACCTTCTAATAATCTAAAGAGCGGGTTCTTAATCATTTGACTAATGAACTTGTCGTTAGGATTGTTATTACTAGATTTTACAATGTAGCTTGAGAAGAAACGGCTTTCAAACAGCTCTTCCCATGTCATACGGCCCGCATAGTTTTTTGGGTTGTACACCATATACTTATTAAGGGTCTTGCGTAAATCAGGATAGTATATCCAAAACAATGTTTTTGTTGTAGGCTTGTTGTTGATCATGATTTTTGCAACCGGTGCAATACCAATGATTCTGCAAAAAAGTCTACTCGCCTCTTTGTCAACAATCCATTGTTCTTTTAAACGGAATGTATAAATAGAATCTGGATTAGGGGCAAACTTGGTATCAAAAATAACAGTCGTATCATAGACATTTGGGAAATTGGCATTTTGAACCAAAATGGTGTCAAGCTTTCCTTTCATCATTTTTGTAATGTCGTCGTAAGCTAACTGCTTGGTAAAACGGTCGTCTCCACCTTCTGCAGAAAACGCTGCAACGCTGTCATTTTGAATCGCACTTAATAAGATAGAAAAGAAACGTTGGTCTCCAGTATTATCTTTACCAGGATAAATGAATGATTGATTCATCTTTTCTCTAGCGTCAATTTCACGCCAAATAAACTCTGAATACAAAAAATCATCTTCTCTTAAATACTCGTACTCTAATGGATTTTTTGAACGGTTTGTTTTACGATCAGAGACAGTTTCATTGCGCAAGCTTTTTGCAACAACTTCTCCAAAACCACCAACGATAGTAGTATCAACCGTTTTGGTTGGCTTTGGCGCCACCGCATTAGTATTGTTACTAGGTGCCACTACAGGTGCGCCTGTAGGAGTAGCAGTTTGAGTGCCTGTTTTTTTGGTTGTATCAACAGCAGAGGCTGTTTTTTTGCCTTTTAAATTACCAAAGCCTTGTGCCACAGCACCAAAACTCATGGAAGAAATAGCAACACCAATTAATAATACTTTTTTCATAGTAACCTGCTTTATTGCAATATGAACGTTATGTTTTGATCTAATTTTCTAGTGCCACCACCTGGCTCCAATACTTTAATTTCACCAATGGTAACGGTAGTTCCAGCTTGACATCTTCTAATAAGCGTCTGTGCTGATGCGTCTTTAAATGAAGCACTATTTACTTCGGCAAATTCAGGTTCATCAAAACCTTTACCTGTACAAATGAGCATGAATGACATTACTTTGTAAGCAACTCCTTCAAATACGAAATCTCTTAACTCTGCAATAGCACCACTTTGTACACGAAATACATTTGCTGGCATAGCACCACCTGCGCTACCACCTACTACAACAATTGGATCTGGTACACGCTTAACTGGAATGGCAATACGTTGTATATTTTTCCCATCATTAGCCACCACGTTAACAGTACCCAATTGTGTACATGTAACGATGTATTGACCTGGACCTGCTTTTCGTAATGAAGCGCCTGCACCTTCGATAGATACGTTTACTTTTTCATCACCGCCACCACCTGTTACACTTAACGGGTTTTCTAACCCTTTGTAAAACACGCGTGTTTTGTCGGTAGAAACGGTTAATCCAGCAGGTATACCCACTGTAGATTTAATTTCTTTTTCTACAACAGCTGTTGTACCATCAGGTTTTGCGTAAGAAATTCTTACACGCTTAATACCAGCACCAGAGCCACCAACACGTGTTTTGTACTCTGCAGTACCTTCTGCATTGAGTGCCACATTAGCCCCATCAATAGTAATAGATGGTTGCGCTGCTTTACTAAATGCACCAATACCAGCTGTAATAACAAGCTCTTCACCTGGCATTAAATATTGTGTATTGGTTCCAGCAAAAGCTTGGAACTGATCGTAAATAATTTCTACTTGACCAATTTGCTTATGACAAAACTCAACTGCTTTTGATTCAGAGTTTCTTACATCATTCTGAAACTTACTCATGATGGTGATCGCAGCAATCGTTGGTGTCATATGAAAATAAGCGTAAGCCCAATCATTTTTTCCTGCTTCACTAGAAGTAGGAGGAATAGTTAAATCAAGTGGCAATCCCACTTCAATTTCTTTTTTCATTTCCGGATCAATACTTAACAACTGCTCTTTGTAGGCTTTTAGTTTTTCAAAAAGCTCTTTACCTTTTCCTTTTCCTTCTGGAGCTTGCTGCACCAATAATCGCGTTCCAGCATCTAAATCATCTTCTTTATATTCTTCTTTACCATCTACTGTTTTAAGACCAGACTCTTTTTTAAGCTCTTGTTTAAGTCCTTCAATGTAGTTGTATAACTCGTCAGATATTTTTCTTGCTTGTTGCGCTTTGGGTTCCCAAATCGCTGCTTTCTCTCTTGAAGTTGGATCTTCGAGCTTTGCTTTAAATGATTTGAAGATCTCTTCATTTTTTTGCTCAGCAACACCGCTCGCAATCATCAAACTGCGATCTACGGTTTTAAAAGCGTTTAAAATTTCGGCCGAAACATTCAGTGCCAATAGTGCAGTAAGCACTAGGTACATCATGTTAATCATTTTCTGCCGCGGTTCCTTAGGTAGTGACATATTGTACTATTTAGGTAGTCTTATTAATAATGAGTTTTAAATCTTGGTTGGTTACTATCTACCCTGCATCGCAGTTAACATGTTACCATATACTTGATTTAATTTACCCAAATTATTAGCAAGGGCACCAATTTGTTCTTTTGCTTTTAATGCATCTTCTGCAGTACCGTTCATTGCTTCAGAAGCTTGCGCTAATTTGCCATAGAACTGGTTAAGTGCTTTAAGATGGTTATTACTTTCTTGTAATTCAAGTTCATAAATGGTATTTAATGAACCTAAGTTTTTAGCTAATCCTTGTACTTGTTTGTGGTATTCGTTGGTGCTATCAGAAGCCAAAGAAATACTTCCTAAAGAATCTGTTGCTTTCGTAGCAGCCTCTTTAATAGAACCAAGTGCGATAGCCGCTTCATTTGTTTTAGCAGAAAAATCTGAAGTAGATTTTACAACATCACCAATTTGACCAATTTGATCAACAGTAGTGCCTAATTTTTGAAAGCTCGTGCTAAGCTTAGATAAATTTTCTTGTGTTAAACCTGCGTTCGCAAATAATTCATCAAATCTTTTTGTTACATCAGCAACCACAGAAGATGGAAGATCTGCACCAGCGCCACCACCTGCAGGAGCATGTCCTTCTGGAGGTAAAATAGCGTAGATCAAAAAGATAATTGCTTCTGTTGTTAAACCAATTTTAAGCGCCCAGTCTGCCCATGATAAGTGAAGAATTTTTGCCATTGCACCAAAAATTACGACAGATGCACCGGTACATACAAAAATGTTCACAAGTCTCATTGTTGTTTGAGCTGGTAAACCAAAGATTTTTTCTTGTTGAGCTGACATGGATTAGATTTTTATGAATTAAAAAGTTGAAATGAATATTTTGTAATTGAATTATCTTTTTGTTCTTGGTGCTAAATCAATAACGGTTCTAAAACCGATATATGATTTTGCAGTGTCTTGGTATTCGTAAGCACGCGCACTCACTTGTAGTGCGTTACCAACGTCTTTCCAGCTACCGCCTCTTACTACTTTACGCTTCATTCGTGGAGGATCATTTTCATCGGCTTCTATTCTTACATCCGGACTTAAGTCAGACATGAAATTGTAAGAGCCTTCGTAGAAATAAGACGCTGTCCATTCTGCAACGTTTCCTGACATATTGTATAAACCAAAATCGTTAGGCCAGTATGCATTTGCTTTAACCGTGTAAAAGCCACCATCTTCTGGATAGTTACCTCTACCTGGTTTAAAGTTAGCAAGCAAACAACCTTTTTTGTTTCTTAAATAAGGAGAACCCCAAGGGAACATCGTACTGGTACGACCGCCTCTTGCTGCGTATTCCCACTCTGCTTCGTTTGGCAATCTGTAATCACCATCCACAGCAATTTTCTTTTTTTCAAAATCTGCATTTTGAATATGCGTTCTCCAGTGACAAAATGCAACCGATTGTTTCCAAGTAACACCAACTACTGGGTAGTTACCGTATGCCGGATGCGCGTAATATCTTTTTGCTAAAGGCTCGTTGTAAGAATAAGAGAAGTCTCTGATCCAAACTAAGGTATCAGGATATACAGGCACTGCATAACTCACAATTTGATCACGACCTTTTTGAGTAGGATCGTTTTTATTGATTTTTGCAGCAGCAGGTAAGTCAAAATAACGAACTCTGTAAATTAAACTATCTGGATCGATGGCTAATTTTCTAGTCAGTGCGTTTTCGTATGTAAGACCATTTAACGTGCCTAGTTGCTTGTTATCGTATTTGTATAAAGCCACTTTTTTCCAATTTACCGCTGTGGTATCTGAAGGATTGTTTAATCCAACACCAGACGTTATTTTGTAAGCAAGTGAATCACGTACCCAGTTTACGAACTGACGATAATGGTTGTTGGTGATTTCTGTCGCATCCATCCAAAAACCAGGAATAGACACCATTCTATTACGATTGCTGTAATTAAAACTAACGTCTTCATCACTTGGACCCATGTGAAATGTTCCGGGCGGAACGTATACCATGGTCCTTGGTGTTAACATGCTTTGCTTGGCTGAAGGAGCAACGCCATGCAACTGCCCATCATCAGGCAGCCCCTTACCTTTGTTTTTTCCAAAGAAGCAAGAAGTCAAACTCAACGTAAAAAACGCCAAGGTAATTGTAGTTAAATATCCTTTCATCTGATCTGTGTGATTTATAACAGTGACAAATATAAGTTTTGAAACGTCAGAAACCTGAGTTTTAGCGCTTTAAAACCAATAAATTTAGAGATCCAGGGTAAAATTCTATCCAGTAATTTTTTGTTTAATGTTACACTGTTTTGCCGGGGGATTGGCTAAAACCGAAGTGCAAAATAGTTGATTCCCAGTTACACAATTGCTAAAAAACTGTCAAAATCAGTGAGTTGATGGAGCTGGCAGGCATAATTTTCACAAATTTGAAACGTAACTTGTTGATTATCAATTATTTTATCGGAGATCGCCGAAATGCTTGTTGACCGATTTTCTGAAATATTTAAGATTAAATTAGGTCGATACAGGGGAAGCGCTGCCTCCAGGTAATGCAAAACACATGGTCCAATGAGGGTCAACTCCCTCAATCCAACCACCTGATTGTAGACAACGCCGGCCCAAACACCAAAGGAACCCGGATGCTTGGCTATAGCAGGTAAAAGGGATAGACAAGTCTTTTTACTTAGGGACAAATACTTGTCGCTGCCGTATACGACACTTAAATGAAGCAAATTACTAGCCATTACCGCGTTCCCGCTAGGGGTGGCCCCATCGTACACTTCTTTTTTTCTTAGAATAACATCGGTTTGTGCATCATGGGTATAAAAGTAAAATCCAGTGCTAGATTCTATGAAATGTTCATTCACATAATCTGTGATTTCACCCGCTTGTTCAAGCCAATGAAAATCACCAGATACGATTTGTAGTTGAATGAGGGCTTCAATCAAATACGCGTAATCATCTAAAAAAGCAGGTGTTTTTGCTTGACCATTTTTATACGTGTGTAGCCAACCATCACCATTTGCATCTTTGAAACATTCAAATAGATGCGCCATATTTTTTTGCGCAAGTATTAAATAATTTTTATTTCCCGTTGCAGCATAGGCTTTACTGAAAGCCGTATTCATGAGCGCATTCCAACCTAGTAATTGTTTGTCGTCTGTTTGTGGTCGAACTCTTTTGTTTCGCTCCACCATCAAAACAGTATTGCAATTCTGAATCGTTGACAACAGTTCAGATTCAGTGATGCCAAAGCTTTGGGCTACAGCACCTGCTGCATTTGGTGTATGTAAAATATTGGTGTGCTCCCAATTACCAGTTTCTGTTACACCATAATACGCCATAAATAGTGATGCATCATTTTTTAATAACTGAGTAATTTCTGCCGCGGACCATGTATAAAATTTTCCCTCCACTCCTTCACTATCCGCATCAAGTGCACTATAAAAACCGCCATCGGGGTCCATTAACTCTCTTTCAACAAATTGAAGTGTTTCCCTAATGGCTTTACAGTAAGATTCTTTTTTTGTTAATTGATAGGCTTCAGATAATGTAGTTACGAGGAGTGCGTTATCGTATAACATTTTTTCGAAGTGAGGCGCAAGCCACTGCACGTCGGTACTATAACGTGAAAATCCGCCACCCAATTGATCATAAATTCCGCCTTCAATCATTTTATCCAAACATAGCAGCGCATGCGCCAGTGAATTTTCATGTGTAGGATTGAAAAAATGATATTTCAATAAAAAACGAATCGATGCTGTTTGCGGAAACTTAGGAGCGCCTCCAAAGCCACCCCAAACTAAGTCGCCTTGCGATAGTAGCGCCAATACTGCAGCATCCATATCACTAAGTGCAGGACCTGCTTCCGTATTGTTATTTTGAAATCCAAATCCGTTAGAACTTAATAAATGCTGGGTTAATTTATCCGCCTGCGCATCAATCTGATCTCTATTTTCTTTAAACCCTTTTGACACACCTAGTAATACATCTTTCCAACTCGCTCTATTGTGCACGGGTTCAGGTGGAAAATAAGTTCCGCCATAAAAAGGTTTTTTATCGGGCGTCAAAAAAACATTGAGCGGCCAACCCCCACTTCCTGTCATGGCTTGTACGGCGTCCATATAAATATGATCCAGGTCGGGCCTTTCTTCTCTATCAATTTTAATATTAATAAAGTGATCATTCATGATTTTGGCAGTAGCCAAATCTTCAAAACTTTCACGTTCCATTACATGACACCAATGACAGGCTGCATAACCAATACTCACTAAAATGGGTTTATCTAAATCTTTAGCAAGTTGTAAAGCGGCTTCTCCCCAAGGATGCCACTCCACAGGATTATACGCATGCTGGAGCAGGTAAGGACTGGTTTCCTTTATTAATAAATTAGGTGTAGAATTATTCTTTTGCAAAAAGATTATTTTTTTGCGACAAGGGATTGTAAATAGTGGTCTAAAGCTGCTACCAAACTTGGTCTTTGAGGAGCCGGTGCTTTAATATCTAAACGAAGTTTAGCATCTTCCACTGCTTTAGAAGTATTGCTACCAAAAGCGCCGATGACAACTTTGTTTTGTTTAAAATCTGGAAAATTATCAAATAAACTTTTTACACCACTAGGGGTAAAAAAGCAAATTATTTCGAAACCCTTTTTTGCAAATAGAGGGGTAATATCATTGCTGATACTACGGTACATGAATGCTAAATCAAAACTACATTTGTGAAGTTTAAGCCAGCCGCAAATATCATTGTCTTGCTGATTTTCACTACATACATAGAGGAATTTTTCATTCTCTTTGTGCTTATTGATAACATCAAGCATGCTCTTACTCGAGCCGTCTGCGCCGTAAAATACTTTACGCTTTCTGTATAAAATAAATTTTTGTAGATAAAGTGCAACAGCCTCCGTTATACAAAAGTACTTTGTGTCTTGACTGATAGTAGCTTTCATTTCCTCTGCGGTGCGAAAGAAATGATCAATGGCGTTTCTGCTTGTAAAAATGACACCTGTATAAGCAGCGATATCAATTTTTTGTTTTCTAAATTCTTTAGCAGGAATACCATCTAATTTAATAAAAGGATGGAACACCAGTTCTACCTGGTACTTGCGTTCTAAATCGTAATATGGAGATTTATCACTTTCCGGCTTTGGCTGAGAAATTAAAATTCGTTTTGAAGCGGCTGCCTTAACAGCTGTCCCAGTTTTTGATCCGATTTTTGCCATGCTACTTATCTAAGGTTGTGCAAAGTTAAAAAGTTCCGCTAATAAAATCCATCGTTAGTTTGTATAAAACGAACATAGGAAGTACTTCGCAGGTGCAAAGGTACAAGAAAAAATGGAAGGCACTCACCTTCAAAGAGGTCCTTACGATAGAGAAAGATATAAGATACCTGTACACAAACAGGATACTGATGACGATTAATGCAATATTATAGGCAAAATCCTGAACAGAAATCGGCGAAAATGCCAATAGTAAAATAGCAGGGATTAGAAATACGCCCATCACTTTATTGGTCAAAAAAACGATAAAACTATAATTTCCAATCGCCTCTGTTTGTCCAAATAGCCAACCCGAGAACCATAAAAACAAAAACTTGAATACATAAAGTCCAGCAAAGAGGGCAGCGCTATAGGCTATACAGGTATACAGTGAAAAATCTACCCAAGCATTTTTTACCGCCAACAGCGATACAAATATGGAGGCATTGAGAATAAACAAAATATTACTAAAGAGTGCTGCCAAATTATTTTGCTGCAACTGTTCTCTGGTTTGTTTTTGTCTTACAGGGCTTTGGAAAATAAGTTGAAATAGATTGGAAAAATACTTTGGAAATGTGACTTTGATAAAAGCCAAATAAAAAAGCATCCCAATCAGTAAATAGAAACGACCATCAAAATTAGTTGCAATACGAAGTTCATTGATTCTAAAGGACGGCTTTGTTTGCATGGGCAAATAAGGGTGCGTCATTAGTTTTTGATACGAAGTTGTATCGATAACCGCCTTTTTTTTGGCAAGCATTGATAAAGAATCAGAAGCCCTTTTGACACTGTCTGCATACACTGAGTCTATGGAAGATATCATGGAGGAAGTATCCTGCATGCGTGTAGTATCCAGATTTTGCTGTGCCATCAAGCTAGAGCCCATCAAAAGCGATGCACTCAAAAAAGCAACCAGAACGAACAAATAACGGATTTGCATGGATACAAAAATAAGGAGCTTCGTCTAACATCAACGGCATAGTAGCAACTATTTGGTAGATTTGCAACATAAACATTTACATGGCAGGCATTTACATTCATATTCCTTTTTGCAAGCAGGCCTGCCACTATTGTAATTTTCATTTTAGCGCTTCTACCAAATTGTTAGAACCCATGGTACAAGCGGTTTGCAAAGAAATTGAATTACAACAGCATTTTTTTGAAGACCCCACCCTTGTTATTGATACCATCTATTTTGGAGGTGGAACCCCTTCTCTACTGCCCACACCAGATACGGCGCATATCCTTGATACCATTAACAAGCACTTTACCCTTTCGCCTACAATAGAAATTACACTTGAAGCAAACCCTGATGATATTTCAAAAGAAAAACTAAGCTCATTTAAATCTATGGGGATCAATAGACTGAGCTTGGGTGTGCAATCTTTTGTAAACGAAGACCTTATTTGGATGAACCGGGCGCACAGATCTGAAGCTGCCATAGAGGCCATTAAGCGCGCTCAAGAAGTTGGGATATCTAATATTTCGATAGATCTTATTTATGGAATCCCTACACTCACCCACGACAACTGGATACAAAATATTGATACAGCAGTTGCACTCGAAGTGCAACATTTATCCTGTTATGCATTAACAGTGGAACCAAAAACAGCGCTCAGTGCACTGATACAAAAAGGTGAAAAAGAAGATATTGATACTGCAAAACAAGCAGCACATTTTGATATCTTAATGGAGCGTACAAATAAGGCAGGCTATGAACAATACGAGTTTTCGAACTTTGCACTGCCCGGCTATAGAAGTAATCACAATACCAGTTACTGGCAACAAAAAAAATATTTAGGCATTGGGCCATCCGCGCATTCATTTACTGGCAATTCGCGTCAGTGGAATATTGCAAACAATGCACTCTATATAAGTAGTATTGGGAATAATACCGTTCCTTTTGAGTCTGAAATATTATCGGCGTCTACACAGTATAACGAATACATGATGACATCCCTTCGAACCATTGAAGGATGTTCTTATACTTATTTAGAAGAAAAATTTGGTAAAGAATCTGTAGTTAGAACAAAAAAAACAGCAGCAGACTATATTGACAAAGGTCAATTAATTGAACAAGGAAATTATTTACAAGCAACGGCGCAAGGGAAGTTTTTTTTAGACGGGATTGCCGGAGATTTTTTTGAAGTGTAGCCTCCGATAAATAATTACAGGAGTATTTTTTCTATTTCAGAAAACCCATTTGCCGCGTGTACATGCTTCCATAAAATCTGGTAGATGCCTGTAGCAATAGGCATTTCGGCACCATAGGTCTGATTGATTTCGAAAATACATTTACTAGCATTATACCCTTCGGCCACCATATTTAATTCGAGTTGAGCCGCTTTTACAGAGTACCCTTTACCAATCATGTTTCCAAAAGTTCGGTTGCGTGAGTATAATGAATAACAGGTAACAAGCAAGTCACCTAAATACACAGAGGCATTATAATTAGGTGCCACTACAACTTTAGACGCACCTTCACAGTGATCACATTTTTGTAAAAAATTGGCCATTTCGTTGGCACAATTTGCAATATAAACGCTTAAAAAATTATCGCCGTAATCAAGTCCATGTGCAATACCAGCACCAAGTGCGTATATATTTTTTAATACAGACGCAAACTGTGAACCATAGATATCGGTGTTAACAACCGTATTGATGTACTCGCAATTGAAATGCGATGCTATTTCCTGCGCTGCTTCATGCGTAGTTCCAGAAAAAGTTAAATAAGATAATTTTTCGGCGGCCACTTCTTCTGCATGACAAGGACCGAGTAGTGTAAAATAATGATCGAGTGGAAAATTAAATGTAGTGTGCAGGTATTGATTGAGAAGAACATTATGATCTGGTAAAATGCCTTTTACAGCAGACACAATTTTTTTACCTTCTAGTAAGCTAGCAT